>JAIELV010000002.1 GCA_019752595.1 Patescibacteria group bacterium | reverse complement strand
GCAGGCACGGGACTGACGTACACAGGTACGGCATTCAACGTCAATGCATCACAGAACATCACGACGTTGTCGAATCTCACCGGAAACGGTCTTGTCTACACCTCAGGCGGTACTGGCGCACTTAACACTGCAAACTTTTCAGCAAACACTATTCCGTACGTGAACGGCGCGGGAACGGCGATTCTGTACACCGCAACCTCAACACTGAACCTTGGTATAGCAGGAGGGGGTACGAATGCGACTTCTCAAACAACAAACGGAGTGAATTACTTTGATGGAACTCGGATTACGAGCGGAACGGGATTGACGTTTACGGGGACGAATCTTGGTATCAGTTCTACCACTCCATTTGCGAAACTTGCTGTCACCGGAAGCCCCGGCACGAACCCAATATTCGAGGTTGCTTCTTCGTCAATCGGGACGTCATTCCTTTCGGTTGCGGGAAATTCTGGCATCGTGACTATGACGAACGCTTCGACGACTAATATAAGTACGACGTATGCGTCCTCGACGCGAGCAATGCTTGGCACTCTGGCAGTCGGGCTCGCGTCGGCAAGCACGTATCTTGATGTCAGCGGTTCAAACGTTTCAAATACGCGCTCGCTTCGTATTCGCGGTGGTGATGACGCAACCGCTCCCGCGGATTCGTACCAGCTTCTTTTCTCGCACAACAACACCACAAATTACAGTCACAACATTCGCACTCGTCACGATTCGGGCGTGCAGACAGGGAATGCGATGGATTTCTATCTGTGGGATTCAAACATTGACGTCAATACTGACATGGGAACAAAACTCACGCTCACACTTTTGGGCAACGGGAATGTAGGTGTTGGTTCTACGACGCCAGGCACAATCCTTTCACTTGGTGACACGGGTGCAAATACGGTAAACATTTCTGCAGTTGCGACATCTACGTTTGGAAGCGGGGTAAATATTCGCACGGGATGTTTTGCGGTGAACGGTGTGTGTGTCGGCGGGAGTGCATTCTCAAACACGATTGCAAACGGCGGAACAGCAACTACGACGTTCTATAACCGCGGTGTCGTATTTTATAACGGAGCTCTCGGTACGCTTTCGCAAGCTTCATCTTCAAACTCGTTCGACTACGATGTTACTGCGAACAAACTAATTCTCGCAAACGCCTCCACAACAAATATCACTTCAGCATACGCATCAACCACTAGTCAGATAATCTCAGGCTCTCTCACGATTGCAAACCTATCAGGCTTCCTCAAAGCAACCGCTGGTGTTGTGGCTACTTCACTTATTGATCTTGCGAACGATGTCACAGGAATACTTGGCGTCGGAAGTGGTGGTACTGGCTGGGCAACAGGCTTCACGGCAAACGCACTTCTTCTCGGTAACGGCACGAATCGTCTTGCAACAACAACCGCAGGCACGAATGGCCAAGTACTTGCGCTCGTCTCTGGTGTACCAACATGGGTGGCAACGACGACCTTGGCAAATATCAGCGGAACGTTGGGAACAGCAAATGGGGGAACAGCAACTACTACATGGATGAACGGCGCACTCACATTCTATGATTCAACACTCACCACACTCTCGCAAGCATCAACACAAGCTGCACTTTTCTTTGATAAAACAAATTCAAGACTTGGTGTCGGTACGACTACTCCGCAGGCAAGACTCTCCGTGAACGGGGCGACAGACAGTTTTCCGCTTGAAGTGGTAGGTAATTGGAGTGGGGTAAATGCAGCGAATATTAACTCCGCCATCACCAGTTTTGGTGATGTATCTAGAGTAGTCGTACGTCGTGCCAACGGCACCCAAGCATCTCCGACTGGAATTCTCAACAACGACTCGCTCGGCGCATTCCAGTTCCGTGGTTTCAACTCCACCACTGGGTTCGCGGCCACGAACAATGCTCAGATTATCGCGGTCGCAGAAGAGGATTTCACTTCTACAACAATGGGAACGAGACTGGAGTTCCGCGTCATGGGTCCAGGAACAGTCACGTTGAATACAGGCATCGTCATTAAGGGTTCTGGGAACATTGGTATTGGTACGTCTTCCCCACAGGCAAAACTTGAAGTAGTGGATTCTTCTGTGGCTTCCACAACAGCCCTCTACCTCTCCAATTTCGGTAGTGCGACGTCTTCTACGAAAATAGGGCTCGCATTTCGTACCAATGACATTCTGAATAACACAGGTACGACGACCGCAAATATGTTCTCCGTGTATCAAGGTGGTACGGGAGGTGTACCACACACAGCAAACGGCGATCTAGCATTTTCAACGCTCCGTTCAGGTTCACTCACGGAAGGTTTGCGCTTGACGGCAGCGGGCAACGTAGGTATTGGCACATCAACACCCGGCATTAACGGCGAGATTCTCTCGATATACAAAGATGCAGCGCCGTATTTGGTTATGACGAGCGGAGCTGGCGGTGAGAAAGCAGTCTTTGGCGCAACGGGCGGGGATGTGTTCATGGGCTCTCTTACGAACACTAAAGTTAACTTGCGTGTCAATAACTCAGCGAAGCTTACGATCGACACAACAGGGAATGTCGGAATCGCTTCATCCACTCCGTGGGGCTTGCTGTCAGTCAATCCAAACGCACTTACCACAGGAGTACCTGCGTTTGTGGTTGGTTCGTCTACGGCGACGAACTTCATTGTCGCGCAGAGTGGCAACGTCGGTATCGGCACAACAACGCCGCAGTGGCCACTTTCTGTATTTTCCGCGACTGGTCCACAACTTGCACTTTCAGAAGGTACAGGAGAATCGCAGTGGACGTTTAGAAGCGTGAACGGCAACCTCTATATCGCCACAACAACGATTGCAGGTACGGCAACATCTACCGTTCCGCAACTCACCATCAATTCCGCGGGAACGGTTATCATCGGCGACGGCACAGGCAAACTTACGCTCGGTACATTTGACCCTGTGTACACCGTAAACGGAACGGCATATGCAACATATGCCGCGGGCATGATTGGTATTAAAGAAGAAGTAACGGGAAGCGCGGAAATCACGACACCAATGACCGCGCCCGACGGAAGCCAAGGCTACTCTCACACAATTGATTTTGATGAAGAAGCAGTTGGCGGTGATTTGTGGCTCTTTGCTCAGACGACGCAACTGAGGAAAAACATCGACAAGCTCGTTGTTCTTTTGTCTGCTGAAGGCAATACGAAAGTGTGGTACCAGGTAGACCGTGCGGAGAGAAAGGTGCACTTCCTTTCAAACTCTCCGACGCGTATTTCCTACCGCATGACCGCACCGCGCTTTGATCATGAGTCCTGGAGCAACTTAAACCACGACGGCGTGCCAGGCTTTCGACCCCCTTCAAATGAAGTTGGTGAATTCCATACATCAACGAGCACAATTTCTTTCGGAAACACCGCGCTTCTTGTAGGCACGACAACGATTGCAGAATTAATTGCAGACGCAGGTACTGTTACTCCTGTAAAGCCGTGGACATCAGCAATGAGCGGAGTGAGTGCAGGCCTCAAGAATGCAATGCAAGTTCTTAATGGAGTGGTAGTTGAAGCATACGAAGGTGCTCAGTATTTTGCAGATGGAATCTTCAAACGAATCTTTGCGCAGGAAGTGCACACCGACACGTTGTGTGTTTCAGATGCAAGCGGGGAAACCTGTATCACCAAATCACAACTTGATGCTTTGATTGCAGGGGCAGCAAACAGCGGAGGGGGAAGTGGTGGGAATGGAAACGGTGGTGGAGGAGCTCCTGACACTGAAGCACCCGTCATTACAATTCTTGGGAATAATCCCGCATACATATATATAGGAGACAGTTACGCTGATCTTGGTGCCACTGTTACGGATAACGTGGACCAAAATCTGGGGATCGTGTTCTTTGTGAATGACGTAGAAGTGACGCAGGTAGAAATCGATACGGCGGTTGTTGGCGAACAGACCGTTCGTTATCAGTCGACCGATCAAGCAGGGAACGTGGGCACGGCAACCCGTACGGTTATAGTTCAGGAGTCCGCGCCGTAATTCTCCCGCGCATTCGTACCACCCTATGGTCGACTTACGAAGTCGACCATCCAAAGCTCTTACCTTATTCGAGTATTTTTTCTTGGTCTATATCTTCGCCAGTTTCTTTTAAGTATCCCACAATAGACTTTTGATGTTTGCCGACACCTTCACTATCGAAAAGAGTTGTAGTTAAAATAGAAGGAAAGTTTTTTTCTCCACAATAATCCAAATAGCTTGACCAGCGATATTTCGATAGATACTCAAGTACATCTTTGGTCGACAGGCGAGTGGAGCCCTTGTCGCGCATTCTCCACTTCTGCGCACCTTTCAGGTAATCAAGAGGGTTAAGGTGAATGTAAAGAAGGATATATAAAAACTGAGTATCTCGTTCTATGAGTACTTTTTTAGTCCGTCCTTGAAATAAAGTACCGCTTCTTTTGTATCGCTCGTTAAAATATTTTGCATAACCTATATTCAATTTACGAAGAAAAAGAGTTACTCCACCCTCGACGCGTTCAGACAGAAGCAGGTGGTAATGGTTCTTCATAAGCACCCAACCGTGAATATCTACCAACCGATTTTTTCCCAATGGTCGACTTACGAAGTCGACCATTGGGGGATTTTCCAATCTTGCCGACCTGTTTGTATGTCTCGCAGGGGCCGTGTTGTTAAATGCATACATGTCGTGCACAAAACGTGCATAGTCTTGAGAATCAAGAAATAAAGTACGCTTATCAACCCCTCTATTAAGTGCGTGATAGATGTCCATACCATAAAATTATACATGGTCGATTTACGAAGTCGACCATAGGGGTGTGCGGGCCGAGGAAGGCTCTAATCCTCAGTGGACTGTTGAAAGGGGGGTTTTCGGAGTTACACTGTAAAGAAGGAATATGACAGGCATCCGACACACGCATTTTCTTGTCATCTCACTCCTGGCTTTCTTTTTGCTTTTTTTCGGTGCCCCAGGTTTTGCGCACGCAAATACTGATCTCCCCGACTATTTAACGGGCAATCTGAGTCCTGGAGATACAGGGGAACAGGTAGAGCTTCTACAAACATGGTTTGCGCAAGACACTTCTCTCTATCCCGAGGGTGTCGTGAACGGAGAGTTTGGGGTTGCTACAAGACGGGCAGTACAACGCTACCAGGAGAAGAAAGGGATGATTTTGCGTCACTTAAACGGCGCAAATTCATATGGATTTGTGGGCCCCATGACACGCGCAAATTTGAATGCGGACTTTTCAAAAACGAAAGGAGGTATTTCATCGGTCGAATCGCTCTATGGTGATGCGCTCGTGTATGAGAACGGGAAATTCGTCCCGCTGACTGAAAAGCAGTACGCCGCAAACGTAGAAATTTTAGAGCGCCTGAACGTATGGATTAATCCTGCAGGTCTTGCGGAGTATGGTGTGATGATTTTGGAGAACGGAAAGAAATACGGGGTTGGGCTTCAGGAGTTCGGGAAATTAGTGGCTGTCGCTCCGCACGGGCGTGCAGTGACATCAAAAGCATATGCGGAAATAGGAGAGTGGCACCACGTTTCAATTCTGTTCACAAGCCAAGACGCCGTCTTTATTTATGATAACAAATACATTGAAACGGTAGCATTTGAAAAGTTCCGCACAAAAAACATTTTTGATGCGTTGATTGATGGTATTGTTGAGCGCTTCAAAGTGATTACCCGTTCTGCTACGCCTGCTGCTGAATCGCGCCTTACTGTGCGCGACGCACAACCTACCTTCCTGCGTCGTCCCGCTGTTGCCACGACGCCCGCAGTTGAGCCAAATATTTTTGAGAAAACGTTTTCTGTTGTCGGAAGTTTGTTTGGTATATCGCCAGCTACCCAAACCGCTCCTGCCACAGGAACATCAGAACCAACGCCTGTTGTTGCTGTGAACTCAGGTGGAGGAATGCATGTTTCTCCAGAAGTTATAGAACCAAAACCGAAACCTGTTTCACCGATACTTCCCAAAACGCCGCCGATAATCAGACCAATAGTTTCTTTAAATCCCGATAAGACAACGACGGTTATTACTGAAGTCGCCTCTTCTACTGCTCTGAGCGTTGGCACGTCTACCATTGCTGTAGGTACTACCACGCTTGCCGTCGGGACTTCCACTTCCAACAATTCAGGTGCGCCCTCGGCAACTTCTACCGCAACCACTTCGGCGGGCGTTGCAGTCAGTGGCGGAGCGTCTGGCAGCGTATCTCTCGGCAAGCCTGTTATTTCACTCTCAGGAAGCGCTGAAGTTTCAATAGGTGTTGGAAGCGTGTATACGGACCCTGGTGCAACCGCTACCGACCCTGCAGGTCGGGATATCACCAATAATATTGTTGCAAACGGTATAGCTTCGATTAACTACCAGATTCCGGGCACTTACACTATTACGTATTCGGTCACTGATTCCTCAGGCAATGCCGCTGATCCCGTCACAAGAAGGGTTACCGTTAACCCTCCCGCACCCTTACCTGAAAGCCAACAAATTCCTCAGTACGCACTTGCACCTGCAGGACAGAATGTCTCACTCGCCATTTCTTCGGGCTCAGCGGATCCAGCATTCGTGGGTACGGTAGACATTAACCCGCTACACGTGTATGTCGGCGATACACAGACATTTACCGTGCGCGTCACATCACCGAGTGGTGTTACGTCGGTTCAAGCAGTCACGCAATTGGACACCACGACACTGACGTTAGACATGGTGAAGCAGAGCGAGGTAGACGGCGTTGCTACATTTACCGCTTCCTGGGTCGTGTATGACACACACACACAAAAATACGTGACAAGATTTACTGCGACAAACGGTGCTGGGCAGACGAATACAACCTCAGCTGCGTGGACAGACCCATGTTCGTTTGATGGTAGTAACAACCTTCAATCAGACTGCGCGGTATCTATCGCGGACGGGGTTGAAAACGCATCAATGACTATTCCCGCAGGAAGAACGCTCACATTAAATAGTGGAGCTATATGGGCGTTTAACCCTGGCACATCAGTCAGGGTAGATGGCGTAATTTTGAAAGCATCGGGCGCTTCTTTGCGAAAGGGGTACTTATACTACACAAGTTGTGATGGGTGCGTTAACACAAACACCAAAACATTCTCCACGGCATCTTCCTTGGGTGGCTACACGCGTGTAAATGCGTACAGCCAATCGTCGTACTACGCACAATCCAACTACTATGCTCAAGGCTACTACTACGGCCAAGGCTACTACTACGCGCAATCCAACTACTACGCGCAATCCAACTACTATGCTCAATCAAACTACTACACTCAATCAAACTATTACGCGCAGGGGTACTACTACGGTCAGGGTACGTATTATGCCGAAGGTGGATATTGTTTCTCGCCTGATACTCTCATAGTGATGGCCGACGGTACTGAAAAGAAAATAAGCGACATACGGCGTGGCGATATCGTCATGGGTCAAGATGGAAACGGCGTCAGACGTCCGAACATTGTGACAAAACTTTTCAGACACGACTACCTGCGCGCGCAAGGCATGTTTGAAATGCTCAAAGTCAATGGAACTTTGGTGGTGCGCGCAGAGCACCCGATGTTCACAAAGCGCGGCATTGTTGATGCAGGCGACCTCAAGATCGGCGATGTTTTGATTGGTCAAGAAGGGGATATCCCAGTAGTTTCCATAGAAGAAGGACCTCGGCAGTTGCAGGTGTATAACCTTGAGGTGTATCCTGACCACTCATACTTTGCAGGAGGATATCTGGTGCACAATAAGAGCGGTTTCTTCTTCTCGCAAGCTATTCCGTAACACTCTTTAGATAATTCATATGAGAGTTCATTCGGCCGTTTTATACTGCTGAATATGATTCACGGTTTTGGTGAGATGCTCCGTAGACCGTATGTGTTTATCACAACGATTGCTGCGCTTATTCTCGTTGTGTTCGCTTTGAATCGCTGGAGCACCCCTCCGGTGATTGTGCACATGACCGAGGAAGGATTCGTTCCTGCGGCGATCGAAATTTCGCAAGGGGCAACTGTGCGTTTTCAGAATATTGACACCACACCACATTGGCCAGCGGCAAATATCCATCCGACTCATGCACGCTATCCAGGCTCTGATGCTCGAAAGTGCGGGACTTTCGAGCAGCCACTTCTTTTTGATTCCTGTAAGGGAATAGCACCAGGCGAACACTACGACTTCACGTTCGAAAAATCAGGCCTGTGGGGTCTTCATGACCATTTGTATCCGCAATTTTTCGGTGAAATTAAAGTAGCTGCAGTGTCTGAGTATCAGCAGTCATTGACACGAGCGCTCTACCAGTTTGCGTTACAAGCGCCCAGGAAAACACTTCACTTTATTTTGACACTTCCTGAAAACACCGCAGCTACACTGGGTATTAATCTCGGCGTGCCAGTACCTGCTCCACTGTACGGACCGTACACGGTTGCAAACCTGAGCGTTGACAAGGACTACGAGAAAATGTCTTTTCTTTCGATCGCCTCAAACGATCTGGAAGTTTCTCGGATGATTGCGCATTTGGGTGTCAAGAAAACACTTGAAAAGATGTTCAAAGAGTCAAAAAGTCAAAACAACGCTCAGTGCCATCTTGCCGCCCACACGATTGGAAGAAACGCTTTTAATTTATATGGTGTTTCGGCACTCGGGGAATGTAACTTGTCCTGTCACGCAGGCTGTTATCACGGCGCCATGGAAGTCTTAGGTGCACAGGAACGACCCGAAGAACTGTTTTCACAACTAGTGCAACTGTGCGGTTCTTACGATACTGTTTTTGCCCGGTATCAATGTTTCCACGGAGTTGGACACGGGTTTTACCTTTTTATGCAAAACAACCTGCCGAAAGCAATTGAACACTGCCGGGATTTAGGAACCGATGCTGGGCGTGATGCATGCTACGGGGGAGTATTTATGGAAAACCTCGACACTGACGACGGTTCTGCACCAGACCCGAAGACCGCGTGGATATCCGATACTGATATTAGATACCCGTGCACGCTTTTTGCTGATGATACAAACACATTGAACTGGTGTTACGCACTTCAGTCGGAATACATGCTACAAAAAATACGTGATTACACAATTGCGAGCGAGCAATGCCTTGAATCTCCTTCAGCTGTTGTCGGTACTTGTTTCAAGGCGCTCGGGCGTGTGCGAGCTGCGAAAAACTTGTCCGATCCAAAATATTTACAGACATTTTGCGATAGTGTTCCCGAAGAGTATTTTGACGAATGCATACTGGGCGGGACAAAGATGGTTATTGATTTCCCCGGACCTGACCCAACGGGGAGTGCCGTTCATTACTGCAAAGACCTAAGTGGAGATTCAGCAAAAGCAGTATGCTATGCGCGTTATACGCAAACCATTACCGAAATGTTTCCAGTCTCAGACACGGATACACGTCTCCACATCTGTTCACTTTTTGAAAGTCCTTACGATGCTTCGTGTGTTCGCGTTCAGACGCAGGCGGTACATTAGCGCAGGGTAACTTTTTCAATGCTGGCGAGAACTTCCATAAGTTCTGTTGGTGGGGTAGCCCCTTCAACTGCCAGGTTGTTCTTCTCTTCAGGATCAGAAGCCAAATCAAACCAAAATATTTTTTCGGTAGGAAGTAGTTCTTTAATAACTTTTTCTGAACCTCTGCGAACCCCCACTACTTTTGGAGTAATCAGTTCTCGATTCACGCCGACCACACCTGCGTCCTTCAGAAATTTCGGAGGGTTGGTTCGCGTCTCAGGCGTTACGTAGTAGGGGAACCCTGTGACGAGGGGTATGGTTCTCTCTCCCAGTGAGCCACCTTGTATAAGAACAGATATATCGTCGCCGTTGAATTCTTCAGGAGTAGGGATACGCATAAACGAGAGTATAGTTGGCGACATATCCATCAGCGATACAGGCTCCACTATTCGTTTTTGTGTTACACCAGGAATGCGCATCATGAGCGGAACGTGAATTTCTTCCTCGTACAGTCCATTTGTGCCATGAAGAAGCCTGTCGTGCTCACCGAATGCTTCACCGTGATCTGCTGAGAGTATAACAACTGTGTTTCGCAGAGTCTGTTCTGGTATTCCTTCCAAAAACCTCGCTATATTCTCGTCAGTTTCCGCTAATTGCTGGTCGTACCGAAGGCGGAATATATCAGCCTGCTCCATATCAAGAGGGGTGCGCTTTCCCGCCTCAAGAAGATCATTCAGAGAAACTTCAGTATATTTGTCTGAACTTTCGAAGAGCGACTGATACTGAGGAGCTGGACGGTAGGGGTCATGCGCCTGGAAAGTGTGGACGAGAAGGAAGAACGGTTTTTCAGAGTTTGAAAGTTCGTTGAGCGTGTTTACTCCGAGCGTGAACGGATTGTATTCCCCTGTTCCTTCAATTATTTCTTCAGGATTATAGAGTCTTTGGATGGCGTCCATAATAAAAAAGTCGTTGTCGACCGCGCGTATGGTGCGGATATTTACCCCGTGATTTCGAAGCTCTTTCTGTAGGTGCGGTCGTGTGCGCTCCTCAAGATCGGCATAGGTTACGCGGGAACCGATGTCCGAAAAATACATGCCGATAAACGAGGGAAGTGTCCATGTTGAGTTTGCGCTCGCATTTTCAAATATGACTCCTTTCTCGAAAAAGGCAGTCGTTTTCGGCATAGTGTCGCGGTCGTATCCGTACGTTTTAATATGTTGTGCCGAAAGCGTGTCCACCATAATTAATAGTACGTTGCACCCCGTACGACACGGTGTGCCGTACCACCACATACCGATTAAAAAGAGCACCCCCGCTATGGCCAGCACTCCCGAGGCTATAGATATGTTCTTCATATACTGAATAGTATATATGGATTTTTTACAAGTGTTTCTCGTATGGTGTATCTTTGAATTACCCTTGGCATAGCGTCAGTTACAATGCTTTTTGGGTTCATGCGTAATCTTATGCGCGTATACCTGAACTATGCATCTTTTTCGTACCGTGCTCTTTACCTGTAGCGTACTGATTCTTATTGGTTTTTTTGTATACGGTGTTCTTCAGGCCATGTCTTCTTCCGAAACGACTTCTGTCTCAAAAATACAAAGCGACGTAGATATCGCTATACGTTTTACGGGTCATTCACTCGCGTATCAGATACTCAAAATTCGATACGCAAACGATACGCCTAGGGTGCGTCACACCGCGGCGCACTTTTTTGGCGAAAGACTTTATAAGGATTCAGGGCTTTCGGGGTTTTCCGTATGTGATACTGATTTTAATTACGGCTGTTACCACGGCTTCTTGGCCCGTGCGGTTGCCGAAAACGGGCTTACGGTAATTAGTGAGCTTGACGACGCTTGTTTTTCTGCCGACCCCGACCGACCCTCGACATGCCAGCATGGTATCGGTCACGGGATTCTTGAGTATGTTGGACACGATAATTTGCTTCAGGCGCTTACCGTGTGTAAAACTACTCGTCCTGTAGAGATATATGCTGGGTGTGTTGCGGGGGTTTTCATGGACTACAACATATTTGCGCGTATTACTGAGACTGGAGAATACGTTATTGATTCGCGAGAGTTAACAAGCGATGTGAATCTCTATTCGCCCTGTACAGAGGTTCCTGAAGAATTCCGACCAAGTTGTTACCATGAACTCCCGCAGTGGTGGAATACGCATTACCGCAAAGACTTTACACGGCTCGGTCAGTATTGCAGCGGCATTCTCGTCGAAGATGGAAGGACAGCGTGTTATTTCGGTCTCGGGGGTGTTATTGCTGCTTTCTTAGAGTACAACCAAGTTACGACAATTGAGGCCTGCAAAGAGATGCCGACAGAAAATGGCGTTAGAACCTGTATTGCCAGGGTTGCTCGTGCAATTGACTTAAACACTCCTCACCATGATGTAGCTGTCGAACTTTGCAATACGTACGCACCCGACGAACCACGTTGCCCGCATGAATAGCACTTTTGTTTTGTCAAAGAACGTCTTCACCGTTACACTTCTTGTATGAGCACTCCTCAGGCGATGGATTTACGTGTTGCCATCAGCATCGTGCTTCTCGCGCTCGTTTGTGTGGGTGGGTACCTGTTACTCAATCACACGCAAGGCCAAACGGGGTTTCCTGAACTCACAGAACTAGCAGGGCATCCCGAATGGACATTTCAAGATCTCTCGACGTACTTCAGAAAACTTGCCGAAGAAAAAGGTGCCGTGTACGCGTTTCAAGTACTTTTGGAGGCACCTATCCCTCCGAATACCGATCTGCACCTTTTGGCGCATGTGGTGGGCGATGTGTTGTACAAACAGCAGGGAATCGAAGGGATACAAGTGTGCACTCAGGATTTCAGAAATGCCTGCTCGCACTCGGTTGTCA
Source organism: Patescibacteria group bacterium (assembly GCA_019752595.1). Taxonomy (GTDB): domain Bacteria; phylum Patescibacteriota; class Minisyncoccia; order Phycocordibacterales; family Phycocordibacteraceae; genus Phycocordibacter. The sequence goes on along the minus strand of JAIELV010000002.1, from coordinate 14,295 downwards.
TTGGATTCTTGAGGGAACACGGTGAAGGCTCTCTCCCAGAGATAGTGGCGACGTGCAAGAGGGCTCCAGGCGGAAAGGGTGCATACACAATGTGCTTCCATGGACTTGGTCACGGCGTCTTGGCATTCAACGAATATCGTTTCGATGACGCAGTCGAAATGTGCAAAAAAACTGGTTCAAAGGAATATCAGGAACGGGAATATATTGAGTGCGTCGGAGGAGCAACTATGGAGATGATTGCGGGCGTACATGATCGTGACGCTTGGAAAAAACAGCTCACCACGTATTTCAAAAAATCTGACCCGCTGTACCCGTGCAATGCTGATTTTATGTCGCCCGTGGTGCGCCCGATTTGTTATATACATCTCACACCGTATCTTTTTGATCGCGCGGGCATAGATCTCGGCAAACCTGATCCAGAATTGTACGATACTGCGTTTGCGTTTTGCGATTTAATTCCTCAAGAGCAGATGCAGGATCGCGACGCGTGTTACAGCGGATTCGGTAAAGAATTTATTGTTCTCGCGCAAGATCGCGATGTGCGCGATATCGGTTCTATGAAAGCAGGGCAACTGACAAACGTGCGTTCTTGGTGCACGCTTGCCAACGACACGCAGGGTGAGCGGGTCTGCAACCTTTCCGCACTCGGGTCTCTATTTTGGGGTGGAGAAAATAATCCCGAGGCGGCATTTACGTTTTGTGAAATAGCGGAAGGGGAGGCACAGGCAGAATGTTACAGCAGTCTCAGTTCTCAGATTTCTTTCTATCTTTCTGGAGATATACGTCAGCGGTCGCTGTGTGAAAGACTTCCAGAATCTTTTCGTCAAACATGTCTTGGCGGTCGCTAAAGCGTATCTATGCGTGTATCTAAGACTACTCTCAGTATTGGACTACTTTTCATTCTGCTCGCGGTGTTTTTCGGCCCCTCTTTTTTACTAAGTACTTTTTCAGAAGATTCATCCGTATCTTCAGCACGTACGCCAGTGAAAATACGAAGCGATTTGGAGGAAAGTCTTAAAATTCTTGGCCCGAAAAAAGCATATGCCGCATTAAAAGAAAAATATGGAAACGAAGAATTTAATCATCGTCACAACGTAGCGCATCTATTTGGTGAAGCGCTCTATTATTCAGCGGGACTCAAGGGCGTGGAGGTGTGCGACACCGATTTTAATTTTGGCTGTTACCACGGCTTCCTGATCCGCGCTATTGCAGAGAATGGTCTCGGTGTCATAGAAACGCTGGACGCTTCCTGTCTTTCTCTTGAGACACGGCCTGCTGCATGTCAGCACGGCCTTGGGCACGGAATCTATGAATATTTTGGGAGCGAGAAATTGGTAGAGGCGCTTCAAATGTGCAAAAAGACAAAACAATTACACCCACTTGCAGGATGTGTTCCAGGGGTATTTATGGCAAATAACATACTTTTTACTTTGACTGAGCAAGGGAATTACAAGATTACGCCACGCGAACTTCCAAATGGCACAAGTCCGTATGCGCCGTGTCCCGAAATGCCTATAGAGTTTCAAGCATCCTGCTACCACGAACTTCCGCAGTGGTGGTACGAAGTGTACTCGCATGATTTTTCTCGTATGGTGTCATTGTGCGAGGGTGTGCCGATTACCGATGGCAGAGTCGCGTGTTTTGCAGCGGTAGGAATCGTAAAGGCGGATGACACAACATACCGCGGAGTTCCTGTCGCAGAATTATGCGCGACGATACCTAGTTACGACGGTGAAGTGCAGTGCGCAACCCAAGGGGCGTGGGCAATTCATTTCAATGGAACTGACCCAGCACGCGAAGCAGGTCTTGCTTGCTCTAAACTCAAAGAGGTAGACAAAAAAGGCTGTCCGCAATAAATGCTACTGGTACGGGAGGAGTAACCGATTCCGCCATACGAGCTCCACGGGGGCGTAGTTGTCGGTAAGAACAATTACATCATCTCTTGTAGTTACCCGTGTGAGCGTGATTTTAGAATACTCAGGAATAGAAATGCGTTCAGGAAGTTCTGTATTCTGTGACGCCACCAACACCATGTTTTGCCCGTTCTGAGGTGTATCTCTGAATCTGTAGAGCGATACGTGCCTGAAAGCCTCCTTTGCAGTTCGGACTAACGCAGAAGGGTAGATAAGTCCGTCACCTTCATAGGAGCCGTGGGTATTCATAATGACCATTCCGTCTGAGGCCGTAGAGCGAGCGAGCCGTTCAAACATTTCTTTTGTCACCAAGTGAAAAGGTGCACGCCCCGATGATCCGAATGCATCAACGACAATTAAGTTGTAGAGGGTAGATGGTTCGCGGTTTATAAATGTGCGAGCATCCTCGTGGTGTATGGTGAGTGCTGGAAAGTTCTCATCACGAAATCCAAAATACGTGCGCGCCACTTCAGTTACTCCAGGGTCAATTTCAACAGAGTCGGCCACAGTATGTGGATAGTGGGTTAGGATAAAACGTGGAAACACCTGGACGCACCCTCCTAAGAAAAGCGCTCGATCAATCTGCTCTGGGAAAAAATGTTTCGTTGCAAGATCGAAGAGGGAAAGATACGAAAAGCTGACATCAGATTCATCGATACCGCCGTCCCCCTGTATCTTCATGGCGCACTGCACTCCCCACGGACTATCCGACATGCCAAGCACGCTCCCGTTACCTAAGCGGTGTACGAAAATGCGGTGATACGGTGTAGAAACATCGGCAATCACTTCGTCAGCATGTGTGGGAATTGCGTTAACCGCCAAAGCTACCACAATGCACACAAGCGCATACAGAACGTATTTTTTTAAGCCCCTCCACGTAAGGGGTAGAGATAACACGCAGAGCATGATAGGTATTGCGAGTAGTATTTCACCAACGCCAAAGTTTGGTATTAAAAAAAGACCCGTCGCTAGTGCGCCGAGTATGGAACCCAAAGTACCGACTGCGTTAAGCCTACCCACTGCTTTTGCAGAAGTATCAAGTCTTGTAATAAGATTCTTTGCAAGCATCGGTGACACCGCCGCGAGGAGTGCGACGGTTGGCATGAAGAGTATTAACCCCACGAAGACTGCTTGAACAGTAATTGCATTTTCGGCGCTTGGAAACCACAGAGGCGCAAGGTCACGCATACTCCACGCAATGAGTGCAGTTCCTGAAGAAGCGAGCACAATCAGACCAATGCGTTTTGGGGATGCATCTCTATCTGCAAATTCTCCTCCGAAATGATAGCCGATTGCCATGGCACCGAGAATGACCGCAATAAGGCCCGCCCAGACACCAACAGAAGTTCCTAAATATGGCGCCAAAACACGCCCTCCTGCGATTTCAAACGCGAGTATGAAGAAATTCGTGGCAAACGATAGAGTGTACAGCAGGGGATGCGACAAGCTCGAATGATGGGTGTGCATGGTGGACATCAGGTGACGCCGAATATACCAAGAATACCACGCAGTGATTCTTCATCAGACGCGGTTCGTTGCGTTAAAATGCGTTAGTGAAGCTTCTTTCTTTCTTTGCTCGCCGTTTTACTATCGTTCTTTTGTTAGGCGTTATTTTTGTGGTGAGTGGCGTATGGGTTTTACTCAGCGCGAGTTCTGAAAAAGCGTATACTATTTCTAAGACGTCACGAGGCTTTATACCTTCAAAAATTGTAATTGAAAAAGGAGACACTGTTGTTTTTTCTTCCGAGGTAGAGGGAGAATTTTGGCCCGCTTCTGACTCGCACCCCACGCATGGTTTGTATCCTGGTTTTGATGTGGGACGCCCGCTCAAGCCTGAAGAAACATGGAGCATGGTATTTGATGCACCTGGTGTCTGGGGATTCCACGACCATATGGATTCGCGGTTTACAGGAACGATTATTGTTCGCGGAAACTCTGCGGAAGATCGCGCGGAATGTCTAAAACGGCAAAAAAGTACGGATCTTGCTCCTGCGTGCTGGGAGTCCGAAATTACTCACACGCTCTCTCAAAAAGGACTTGCCGCTGCGTTTACGCTCGTTGATTCGTTTTACGAAGAAGATCCCGCGTTCAGAAGAAATTGCCATGACGTGATGCACATTCTTGGCGCCGCGTCTTTTCGTGAATTTAAAAATTCTCCTTCGGTGAGTGCAGAAAGACGTACGTCCTACTGTGGGTACGGTTTTTACCATGGGTTTATAGAGACAATGCTTCTCGAAAACGGCAGTTCAAATTTTGATGCCGTAAAAAAATATTGTACGTCTCTCGGCAAACAATATTCTCCTGCCGCTTCAGGGCCATGTTTCCACGGTATCGGCCATGCACTGTTCGATTCTTTGCCTGGGTCGTCTTGGGGTTCGCACGATGTAATGAGTGAATCTGCTCTTTCTGTGTGTGAAAAAGTGCTCCTAGATACGGACGAGCGTATTCAATGTGCCTCAGGAGTATTTAATTCACTCGCAAATGCTCTGAGCGCACGGACGTATCAATTGTCGTTCTCGAGTATTGATGTTCCTGAATTTTGCGAAAGCCAGAAAGAGGAATATCGCGAAAGCTGTTTTGCCGAAATAGGTATCGGGTACGTACGCGAAAGAAACATGAATAGAGATGAAGCACTCTCCTTTGTACGGTCTATAAAAGACTATGAAGCGCTTTCCCAGCTCTTCTACTATTTCAGCGATGAAACAAAGCGCATGATGCACGAACTCAATGTGGGCTCTCTTTCAGGTGCGTGTGGTGCGTTGCAGAATTCTGTCGAAATACGTCACTGTATTGACGGTGTGCTCCAAGGCTTTCGGGAGTCAACGCAAGTTGAAAAGGCCTATGAAATCTCCTTGCCTTTCTGTGGGGGATTTTCTGACGTGTCACACAATATGTACTGCGTTCGAAATATCATTGAAAGAACCCCAGAAAGTATTACCTCAAACGCCGAATTTTTGAAAGCATGCGTAGCATCTTCTCGACCTGAGGTTGTTTCTTTATGTGAAAGCCTATGACGCAAAAGTACCTGCCACTTATTTCAATTCTCGGTATTGTTGTTCTGATTGTAGGTTTCTCTACCATACGCGACCTCATGAGTTCTGGTCCTCTGTACGATGACGCCGAACCCTCGGCTGTGCTTGAGTACTGGACGGAGCAAGTGCGTACACGTGGAGCACCTGAGGCGTATGAAGATTTCAAAATAAAAAATGCCCGAACCGAGGAATCGCTACAGCATGTGTACGCACACATAATTGGCGAGAAAATTTTTGAAAAAGAAGGGGTTTCAGGAATTAGTGTTTGCGACGCAAGTTTCGGATTTGGATGCTACCACGGGTTTTTTGGTAGAGCGCTTTCAGAGGGAGGCGTGGAAACAATTACTGAGCTCAATAGTGTGTGTTTAGAAAAATTTGGGCCGTTGGGGGCAGGCTGTCAGCACGGTATTGGGCACGGGATTCTTGAATATGTCGGATATCAGGATGTTACTTCGGCTCTCGCCTTGTGTGAAAAAACAACCCACGTTGTTCCGCTTTTAGGATGCGTGTCGGGAGTTTTTATGGAATTTAATACACCGCTCGTGAGCACAGGCGACGGACTCACCCCGTCTTCTCGCCTGTACGATTTAGAAAGGCCGTACATGCCGTGCGATGAAGTCGACATTCGATACAAAAAATCTTGCTATTTTGAACTTGGCGGTTGGACACACGCTGTATTTCCAAGCGAATACACATCAGCAGCTGATTTTTGTCAAAACGCACCACCCCCATATGCTGTTGAGTGTTCGCGTGGTTTTGGCGCAATTCTACTCCCCTCGGTAAGGTACGATATGCAGAGGTCTCTGGATGCATGCGACGCATTCTCAGATCAAAATCGCATCGCGTGCCGTGGGGGAGTAGCATGGGCTTTCTACGCGGACCCCGGGCAGAGAAACAGAACCCTGGCTGCATGTGAGATGAAATTACCGTCAGACTCAGCAGAGTGCCTGAAGTTTGCTGATCTAACCGAAGGGCAAAGTAATTTTCCAAATTGATGAAGTATCATTTTTTGCAAGTAAGTATTCTCTTCGTCGTCCTCGCGGCTATTTTCGGTATCTCCGAGTTGGTGTCGGGGAACATGCTTTTTGTATCTGAGGAAAAAAAGTTAGAGCGTTTTGCAGAGGACGTAATACGTATATGTTCCAAAGAATCGTATCCTCCAAAGTGCTACGACACGGAAATCCCGAAACTTATGGACAAGGGACTTTCTATGGAAAAAGCATTTCAGGTAACAACCATAGTGCAAGATAAAGTTTCTGATTATTTTTACTGTCACGTTCTTGGACACAACCTCTCAGCAAAAGAAACTGCGAAGGATCCGTCGCGGTGGGTAGAAGTAGTTGCGCGTTGTCCTGCAGGCATGTGCAGTAACGGATGTTTGCATGGAGCTGCACAGGAGCGTTTCCGCGCGGAAGCACTTTCTGAAACTGAGGTGCGTGCGCTTATTCCACAGCTCTCAACTATTTGCGAGCCTGGGCACGGGCGAGACTTTACAGGGCTAGAACAGGCGAGTTGCTATCACTCACTTGGGCACTTGACGATGTACATCACTGGCGCTGACATTCACACAGCGACTGATGTTTGTGACGAAATTGCAAGAAAAGAAAACGGCGAGAACTACACGCAGACATGCTACGAAGGTGCCTATATGCAGATTTTTCAGCCTCTCGAACCTGAAGATTTTGCTCTCGTGAAAGACATCGCCCCCCAGAGTTCAGCTGAAGCAAAAGTGTATTGCAATACATTTTCTGGCGAACACCGAGCAGCATGTCACCGCGAATCCTGGCCATTGTATCGAGAAGGCCTCACCGAAAAAGGAGGCCTAGAGAGTTTCTGCTCCTTAGTTACGGATGCGCTTTCAATACGGCGGTGTTACAACGCGATGTTCTACGTGTTAACTGCGCAGTTCAATTTTGATTTTTCAAGAATTGTTCCTCTATGTGAGAGCGTACCTGAAGAACGAAAGGCACAATGTTTTGCAAACGCAGCATCGCGCTTTGTGGAGACCGACTATCGGCTTGTAAAAGACGCGATTCGTCTATGCGAAGTTGCCAAAGAGCACGGCGTAGGAGACCGTTGCTACGACGAGCTTCTGTTTTACTCGTCATTTAATTTTCATAAAGATTCTGAAGCATTTCGCTCTCTCTGCGCTGCGCTCCCTGAGAAGTGGAGTACGCGATGCGTAAACGGAGAAGGTACGGAAATTTCTCCAAGTAAAAACGATTTCTAACATGTTATTTTCCAGAATGATGAAAAAAGAATACGTATTTGTTGTTGTGCTCGCCCTTCTTTTAATCTCTGCAATTGTGTATCAGTTATTTTTTACTACTCCGCGTGGCACAATTGTATTAAAAGACGATGGCTTTCATCCACGCGTTCTCACAGTACGAGAAGGCGACACCGTTACTTTTAGAAGCACGCTTGGGAAATTTTTTTGGCCAGCCTCTGACTTTCATCCGACTCATACCATTTTGCCCGCTTTTGATCCCAAGGGTCCAGTGAGTCCTGAAGTTTCATGGTCTTTTACGTTTGAGAAATCTGGTACGTATAAGTATCACGATCACTTAGCTGCGTACTATTTCGGCATCATACAGGTGGCAGATGAGAACGGCATTGTTCCTGACAATTGCCTTGAGCAGGGAGGGCAGTTTGAGTGTTGGCAGAATGAAGTATTTTTTTCACTTGCCGAGCAAGGAGTTGACGCAGCGTATGACGTTGTGTCAAAACTTTTCAATGAGGCACCAGAATTTGCGGAATCATGTCACGGGATTACACATAATATAGGTCTCGCGAGTTATCAGTTTTACAGATCAAATCCCGATTTCATTTTTTCACCAAAGGCAATAGTGTGTGCGGCAGGTTTTTACCACGGTTTTATGGAGGGGTTCTTGGGTTCAACAGGTGATATTGCTGGGTCGGCATTATTGTGCGATGAGGTCGGTAAACGACTTGGCACAGAAAGCCCCGATGCCAGGCTTCAGTGTTATCACGGGATAGGACATGGGGCCGTTGAGACTACTATTGCCGACTCGGGTTCGTTTGGTACGAGAGACGCATTTATTGATAGTGCCATAGAGCTTTGCGAACAAGCGTCCGAAGGGGAGTTGGAGCGCTACCGCTGTGTGTCGGGTATTTATAACGGTGTAGCAAATTTTTACATTACTGGTGCGTATGGATTGTCGGTGAAATCGGATAACCCACTCAGTATGTGCGCGGAAGAGAGAGAGGAATATAAAGAAGCATGTTATGGAAATATGAATTCTGTAGTGCTGTGGGCAGCTCAGAATCATCTTGCCGACGCAAGCAAAGAATATCTCCTCATTCCTGATACGCAGTACATTCGGAAGTCAATTGAATATCTCGCAGGACTGTATGCGGTTACTCATATGGAAGCATCAGGCTTTCTCGATGTCCTTAGTGAGTGCAGAAAACTTCCTGGGAGGTACAGTCTCTCGTGCGTCAAAGGTTTTATCCAAGGACTTTTGGAACATGGGAACCCAGGCATTGAATACCAAAAGGCTTTGAGTTTTTGTCGGATGCCTCTCCTTACCAAGGAAGAGCGCGTCTTTTGTCTCACGACAGCTTTGGGGGATGTGAAGACGTGGTACTCAGATGAGCGCGCTCGGGCAATTTGCTCCGAAGTGACAGACGAGGAGCGCGCATACTGCCCTAAGTAATATCTTGCACTTTGCAGTGGTACACTATTTTTATGAAGAGAGCATTTACACTCCTCGCGCTACTTGCGGGGGTTGGATTAATTTTTTTCGGGTATCAGTATTTTTCCCCCGCACCCGCTGCTCCACGTGCGGAGATGCAATCGAGTGCAGAAATTCCTGCAGGCGCGATTGTAGTCACTCTGAGTAAAGATGGCTATTCACCAGACACTCTTTCCGTGAAAGTAGGGGACACGGTCGCATTCCGTTCTGTTGCTGGAGAGTTGTTCTGGCCCGCTTCAAACCTCCATCCTTCGCACCTTGTGTATCCTGAATTTGATCCGCAAGAACCAGTGCAATCGAATGACGTCTGGAGTTTTACGTTTACTAAACCTGGAGAGTGGAAGTACCATGATCATTTGGCTCCGTACTATACAGGCGTGATTACCGTAACAGAATAAGTATGAAATTTTTGAGCGCGGTGTGTGTAGTGATACTCGTCTTGATGCCGTTGTCAGCGGTAGCACATGGTGCAGGCGCATACTATGAGGCCACCGTCGGGGAGTATATTGCCGACGTGGGCTTTAGCAGTCCTGCACCTCAGGTCAACGAATCCGTTATTTTTGATTTTCAACTTCGAGGAATTAATACCACCCTTATTTCGGGGAGTGATACAGAATATACCGATGTGTGGGTGCGCATTGAGTCAGAAGAGAAAACACTACTCGCGACAGGAATTTACAACGCCGAGTTCGGGGGTCCTCGTTTGAGCTACGTATTCCCGAAAGAAGGTGAGTACACTATCTTCGTCCGCTACGAAAATGAATCAGGAGCACTTGCGGAACTTTCATTTCCAATGACGGTAGTTCCCACGTCAGAACCACGCAGCTATCAAGACATGCTACTGAATGCTGTTTTTCTGATTGTCGGTGCGGCAACAGGCTTCTTTTTGGCAAGGCACTTGAAGAAATGACTCTCTTTTTAGAATCGGTACCCTACATATGCTACCGTGCGTAGTATGGCGTTGGTAGACCAGATACATATACGTGCTGAAGCAGGAAGAGGAGGCAACGGCGTGGTGCGCTGGCTTCACGAGAAATCAAAAGAGTTTGGCGGTCCTTCGGGGGGCGACGGCGGGAAAGGAGGTGATATTATTTTTCGCGCAGTGCGTGACATAAACGTTCTTGGTAAATACAGAGGTAAAAATCAATTTAAAGCCGAGGCTGGAGAACACGGCAAGAGTAAAAATATGGCAGGCAAGGACGGTGCGGACACGTACCTCGATGTTCCAGTCGGTTCCGTTATTACTCGGGTTGAGAGTGGTTTGTCTTTTGAGCTGTTGAAAGAAGGTGATGTTGGCGTAGGTCTTCACGGCGGACGCGGTGGCTTGGGGAATTCCAATTTCAAATCGTCAACAAACCAGAACCCCGAACAAGCAACTGACGGCGCTCCTGGGGAAAAGGACGAGTTTGTCATCGAGCTTAAATTAATTGCTGATGCAGGTTTTGTGGGACTACCGAACGCAGGTAAATCGAGCCTTTTGAATGCCCTCACCAAAGCCCATGCAAAAGTGGGGAATTATGCGTTTACCACACTCGAACCGTCATTGGGTGTTTTCTATAATTATATTCTTGCCGACATTCCAGGCCTTATTGAGGGAGCAAGTGAAGGGAAGGGGTTGGGGCATTCTTTCTTGCGTCACGTATCTCGCACAAGAGCTTTGATTCACTGTGTTGCAGTAGATTCTGTAAATCCTGTTGCCGATTATGAAACCGTCCGCACCGAGCTTACAGAGTACAACCCAATCCTTTCTCGGAAGCCCGAGATTCTCTTTTTAACCAAATCAGATACGGTCTCAAATGAGGTTCTTTCGACCGTCAAAGCCAAGCTTAGTGAGAAGAACGCAAATGTTGTTACGGTATCAATCATAGATGACGACCTAATGAAGCAGGCAGGAGATACGCTCACGAAATTTCTTTCCGAACACTAAATACAACTGGAGTCCTCGTAGTAAGCCCAGGCAGTGTTGTTTTGATATGATATATCATATCAGTTGCATGCGCCCTCCTCTTTCTGCGTTTTGTTTGCTATATTTTCGAGATGAGTTATAGGCCAACTATTGGGCTTGAGGTACACGCAGAATTGAAGACGCGGACAAAAATGTTTTGCGGGTCAAAAAATGACCCCGACGAAGTGCGCCCGAATGTAAACGTGTGCCCCGTGTGTATGGCATTTCCAGGTACCTTGCCTGTGGTGAATCGCGAAGCGGTAAAACATGTACTCCGAGTTGGTGCTGCTATAAACGGAAAACTCGCCGACTACACCGAGTTTGATAGGAAGAATTATTTTTATCCTGACTTACCCAAAGGGTACCAAATAAGTCAGTACGAATACCCCCTCATTTCAGGAGGAAATTTACAGGGAGTTCAAATTACGCGCATTCACCTAGAAGAAGACACTGCGCGAAGTCAGCATACAGGTGATGGGTACAGCATTATCGATTTCAATCGTGCGGGTGTTCCTTTGATGGAGTTAGTAACCGAACCAGTGATTCATGACGCACTGACGGCAAGTGCATTTGCAAAAGAGCTTCAATTACTGTTGCGCACTCTTGGTGCGGGGGAGGCGAACATGGAATTGGGACAGATGCGAGTTGAAGCGAATATATCAGTTTCAAAAACAGAAAAATTTGGAACAAAAGTAGAGGTGAAAAACTTGAATTCTTTTAAAGCAGTTGAACGCGCGATTGCGTATGAGATAGAACGGCAAACAGCCCTTCTTGAAGAGGGGGGTGCAGTGGTTCAAGAAACGCGAGGATGGGACGAGAAAAAAGAGGAAACGTTCTCACAAAGAACGAAAGAAGATTCTCATGACTATCGGTATTTTCCTGATCCCGATATCCCAAAATTCAGACTGTCGCTTCTTGAGGAATACAGTGAGGAAACAATACGAAGTTCATTGCCAGAATTGCCGTCAGCGAGAAGAGAAAAATTACTCGCACTTGCGATTGCACCAGAAGATGTGGAAGTGCTCGTGTCCGATGTCGCCTACAGTGAACTGTACACAAAAGCAGTTGAGCCGATTACGGATGCGGGCACACGGAAAGCAGCAATAAATCTCCTCTTGAATGAAGTGCGTGGGAAAAATCCAAATGCTGAAGCACTCATGCGTATTGAGGCGGGTCTTGCTGAGACCGCCACTATGTTTGCGCGGGGCGATATATCTTCAGCAGGAGCAAAAGCGATTGTCGCTGAGTTGCTAGAGAACGGCGGGGATCCAGCACATATCGCAACCTCAAAAGGATTACTCCAAATGAAGGATGCGTCGCTTATTTCTGCGCTTGCTGATGAAGTTCTTGCAGAACATTCGGGGGTCGCAGAAGAGGTGAAAAGCGGGAAACTCGAAGCAATGAAGTTTCTTTTGGGGCAGGGGATGAGGAAATCAAAGGGTTCGGCAAATCCTGCCGAGCTCGAAAGAGTCATTAAAGAGAAACTCGGCGTTTAGTACTCCACAGTCTTTGATGCAGAGAAGCCCAGGTTCTTTTTTTGGGAACGTATACTGGGCGGATGGATGAGCTGGATGTGAAGGGAATAAAGTATATCTCGTCTAAACGAGGTGCAGAATTAACTGGCTACGCGAAAGACTATATTGGTCAGCTTGCTCGTGCGGGAAAGGTTCCAGGCACTCGTCTTGGACGAGCTTGGTTTGTTGAGGAAGCTGCACTTCTTAAGCACCTAGGTACTGATGCCACTTCAGACGTAGGGGCAGAGATAGTAAGTGTTCAGAAGTCGAAAGAAGAGACCACACCTTCGACTGCTGTTACATCTACCACTCAGGCAAAAAAACCACTTCTTTCGCATCACATGATTACTCCTGCGGTCTTACCAAAGACGTGGAGTTCCGTGCAGTACCTTACTGATGATTCGGATTTGTTTCCTGCGATCGTGCCTCGCGTCACGGATGTGCCTGTTGCACCAAAACCACTTGCAGAAGAGAAAAAAAATACATCTGAAGTTTCGATTCCTATTCCTGTCCATGTTCCTGCGAGTGTCATTTCAGTCCAAAAGCGTGTTGCTACGCTTGTAGACGGTATTCGCCCTCGTTCAGCAGTACTTCGTGTTGCACCAAAAACACTCCCTACGTCACTTCCAGTCGCACGCTTTGTTCCTGAGAAGGTTCAAAAACCAAAAGAATATACCGCACCGCTCCAAAAAAGTCTCACTGTTCGTTGGTCTCCTGGGAGTTTTGCAAATATGGCGGCAGTATTCGTATTTGTTTTTGGGTTCCTTGCTTCTTTTTCGTTTATGAAGAATAGTTCTTTTGGGGGTAGTGAAGCCTTGACGGCCTCAACTATTTACGGTCTGACTGACTTCTTTGACGTACTCAAAGATGCTCGTATTTTTGATGCTGGCATGGAGGCAATTACTGGTTTTTATATACTGTTGAGTCAATCTTTCATTGCCTATCTAAACGCAGGAATTTCTTTTGTAATAGAGCTTTTCTAATCTCGGATAACCGAGTTCACTTGACGCATTAACTTTGTTCTGCCACTAGCGAGTGGCAGTTTTTATTTGAAGGGTAAGTAGTTTGCTTTGTGATTGCCAGCACTGAAGCTCTAAAAACATACGTTCATTTCCTTGGTAAAGGCAATTTATTCTCTTTCCTATAGTAAAAACACTAACTCTAAGTCCACATTTCTCTTTTCCTTTAGGTCGTTTTGCCGAACTAGCTAATAAAATATAGTTAGTTCGGCAAAATCATGAGTCTCAATTTACAAGGATCAGAATATCTTTCTGCACGGGAAGCGGGTGAACTTTTTGGGTATTCTCCAGACTATGTGTCGCGCCTCTGTAGGAATGGCCAAGTCCGCTCACAGAGAGTTGGCAAAGCATGGTTTGTAGAACATGAATCCCTTAAGGCATTTTCTTTAAAGTCTGAGCTTGAAGCTGAGGAACGAAAAGCCGAACTTCGAGCGGAAAGAATTAATGAAATCAAGGATTCGATTACCATCCATGCTGCCAACTCTTCAAATGTAAGTTCTTTAGGGCAGTACGGTCTGCAGGCAGCTCGTGTTGCAGCTTTTGTTTTGGGTGTCTCCGCCTTTATTTTCTTTACTGCAACATCAGGTGCACTCGGTAGGCTTGAAAATAATTTTGCAGAAATTATTTCTCAGGCAGGAGTGTCTCTCTCCGAATCTAATCTTGCCACAGCTATTACTACTGAGAATTCTCTTTCTTCTCAGCAAAAAAACACCACCACCAACTTCTCTCAAGGCATCCCCTGGTACGAACGCGCATGGCGCTTCATCACCTCACTGTTTGTTCGTGATGAAATCGTTGTGGTCACACCACCAGTGAAGGTGCAACCAGTGGTTCTCACTCCTGTTGCAACCACCACCACTGTTGTTGTTCGTGAACCAGTGCGTGTTGTGCAACAACCAGCACCAGCACCAACCACTGTCATCGAAAACATCACGAGAAGCGTGATTCTCTCAGGAGTCTCGCAAACTGAACTTGCCTCTGCACTCACGAATCTTGAAAACAAACTCAGAACAACTCTCTCGGGCATCACCCAGGTGGTTGGCAACCCAACGCCGTACTATCCCGCACCTTCCTTCGGCGGTATCGCAAACACCATCGCACTCTTGAACAACATTGATAAACTCGCGAATGTTGAAATCACAGGAGGCAGTATCAC
>JAIELV010000003.1 GCA_019752595.1 Patescibacteria group bacterium | reverse complement strand
TTGCATACTATACGCAGACCACAGGCAGAACGACCTTGGGTTCTGTATCAACCACCACACTCACTGCATCAGGTGCACTCGCACTCTCAAACCCTGTGGTTATCTTAGGCACCACTCCTTCAGCTCTCTCCATCGCAACCACCACGAACAATCTCTTCACGGGCACTCCTGGACAAGTGTTGGCATACGGTACACAGGGTGGCGTCACGGGATGGTTTGGTGCGGCGACCACCACTGCAGGCACGGGACTGACGTACACAGGTACGGCATTCAACGTCAATGCATCACAGAACATCACGACGTTGTCGAATCTTACAGGAAACGGTCTTGTCTACACCTCAGGCGGTACTGGCGCACTTAACACCGCAAACTTCTCTGCAAACACCATTCCGTATGTGAACGGTGCGGGAACGGCGATTCTGTACACCGCAACCTCAACACTGAACCTTGGTATAGCAGGAGGGGGTACGAATGCGACGGCATGTGCAAACACCAACGGCATCTGGTACTACGACGGTACGCGCTTCGTATGTAACACAAACACGACAGCAAACACGCTCTTGGTGGGCAACAACGCAGCACCAACGTTCTCCGCGTCACCAACACTTGGAACCTCGCTCACAGTACCTCTTCTTATTGGTGGCACTGCTGCAGGTTCTAACCTCACGCTTCGTTCAACGTCAGGCACAGGCATAGGAGCTGATTCAATTATCTTTGGTTTAGGTAACAACGGCGCGAATGAAGTTGCCCGCATGACATCGCTTGGATTTACCGGTTTTGGTACTACGACGCCACGGTGGTTGGTGCAACTTGCAACGTCTACTAGGCCTCAGCTCGCGCTTTCCGATGGCTCAAATACCTCTAACCACTGGACATTTAGAAGCATCAACGGAAACCTTTACATAGGTCTCGCGACGCCAGGAGGTTTTGCTACATCAACTACTGCGGAACTCACGGTCGGTACGACAGGGAACTTTGGTCTCGGCACTACAACCCCGTGGGGCAAGCTTGCAATCGCGGGTACTTCTGGTCAGCAGAATCCTTTGTTTGAAGTCGGCTCCTCAACGGCCTCAACACGCTTCGTTTCAGTGGATGGTCCGTCCGGCCTTCTCTCAGCCTTCCAAGGTATTTCTGCAACGGCTTCTTCTACTATAGGAGACGGCACACAAGCAGGCGGTCTTACCATTTCCGGTGGCGCAACAACGACAGGAAATTTGAAAGTGCTCGGCAATGCAACAACGACAAATTTGGCAATCACCGCACTTAACTGCTCATCGGGCGCACAGCTTCTTCAGACTGACGCAAGTGGCAACGTTATCTGCGGTTCGGACGACGGCGGATCGGGCGGTACACCAACAGGTCCTGAAGGCGCAGTGCAATTCTATTCAGGTGGCAGTTTTGGTGGCGATGCGGATTTGGTGTGGCTGAGTTCCACAAATCGTCTCGGTATTGGCACATCAACGCCGTGGGTAACGATTGCCGCATCTTCAACAACGGCGCTTCCGCTCGCGGTTCTTGATCAGCGCGGTTCGGGAGGCTTGCTTACTCTGCAACAATCGGGTGTAGATCGGTTCACGGTTGCAAACGCAGGCGGGCTTACTATCAATACTGACAGCAATTCAGTGTCACGCACGACGAGCGAGGATTTTGCTCTTGGTACGGTTGGATCAGGATTAAATAATACGAACGGGCAGTTGGAAATGTCTGAAGGAACCATACCGAATAGCGAAAAAGGCACAATAACGACAGCAGGTCAGCCCGCAACATCAGGCACGATAGGTGCGGGTGCGATGTCCATTCTGCGCGCCGACGGTAAGTACTTAGTGATTCGCGGTGGCGGTACGGGTATGGATGTATATGATTCCGTTGCAGGAACATTTACAAACTCCGCGCAGGTGTTAACTGCCGCCGCTGGCGCAGGGGCCGTTGCGCTCCCTCGCCCTTCAGGTCAATACCGTATTGTTCATGGAGGCGGTCTGACCACAACAACCGTTGTTGACCCGCAAGGTAACTTTGCCGCATACGCGGGGTCTGCAGTTAACGCATCAAACGCCGGGACCGTTGCAGCACTGCGTTCTAATGGACAATACATTATGACGAACGGAGGCGCGGCGACTTCACAGGTATATAACCCTGTTGCAGATACGTTTGCCACAGGTCCATCTTTGACTACAGGTACTACAGGTGCCGGCGCATTGATGTTAAAGACAGCAACTTCTACATATCTTCTTGTGGTTGGTGGTGCGACGGGAAACACGCAGTTGTACCGTGAGTCATCAGTCGGTGCCGGTGCGGCAAACACAGGTGTCTTCGTTGCAGGGCCAACAATGGGTACTGGTTGCGAAATTAACGGTGCGGGTTCTGTTGCACTTCGTCGTGCGGACGGGAAGTACGTTGTGCTCTCAAAGATAAACGCTTCAACGATTTACGACCCCGTGTTGAATACGTTTACTTGCAGAACTTCAAACGGTCCAGGGGTTGCGCTTGGTGATGGTGCACATGCGATTCCGCTTCAGAATGGCACGTTCCTCGTTATTGTCGGTGGAACTTCACAGGCTTCATATATTTACAATCCGAACTCAGATACCTTTACTTCGCACGGTACCAACCTAACTGCGGTTACTACAGGTGCACATTCGATACTGAGGCATGACGGCACATGGCAAATATTGGTTGGCGGTAGCACCACGTCAAACAATCTCGACACTGGTCTTCCGATGAGTGGCGCCGCCACACAGTGGACCTCCGACGACATATCAACAACAGCACTCAACATGGGTTCTATTTTGCGATGGACTGCAGACCGCCAGGCTCAACAGTCACCAGGAAGAAATGCGACTTCAACACTGCAGTTCTTGGTAAGGACCGCAGTCAATTCAAGTGGTTGTACCACGCCTTTGAACAGTGCAGTTGATAGAGAAGTTGCATTTTCAGGAGATTTGATAAAGCCCGATCCGACACACAACTGTATTCGCGTCACGGTAAAAATGACACGCCCGTTCCCCGAGAAAATTATTGATGACCGAGGCGTATTCCGCGGAAATAATTCAACGGTCACCCGCTTGGATTATCAGGGACCTACGTTGTTTGACATCTATGTAGACAATTCATCTTTTGTCAGAAGGAATAATTTTGACTTCGTATTTCCAAACGCCGCTTCTACTTCGCCCGTGACGGAAGCTTCGGGGCCAGTGTTGACACGCGTTGAATCCCTTTCTGATCGATTGTATCTTCCGTTCGGGCGTCTTACTCCGACTACACAAGCGGGAACGACAGGATTCTATATCGGCACGACGTCGGGTGCCCATCCAGTACTTCCGACGGCGGCAGGAACTTCGACGATCGTTATTGCGCGTCCAAATAAAACCTTTGTAATTATTGCGGCAAATCCAACACCGGTCGCGAATGCGGCACTCTACGATCCAAATACTCAACAGTTTAGTGCGCAGGCCGGCTCTAACATCCCAACCGCCGCAAACGGTCTTGGTGGGTTTGCATACAAACGCCCTGATGGCAGATACTTGGTTGTACTTGGCAACAACACAGCAACAACAAACATTTATGATCCAGAAACAAACACATTTACCGCTGGCCCTGCACTTTCGGGCAACGCAGGATTGGGTGCACTCGCAATAACTAACAGTGATGGTACAGCGACCATAGTCCACGGTAACGCTCTTACCACGTCATCACTCTACGACCCGGTGCGCCAAACTTCAGGTACCCTGCCAGCAGGACCGACCCTCACATCTGCTGCAAACTGCGGTTCCTGGGCGATACCACTAAGAAACGGAATGTATAAAGTGTTCCAGGGTGCCGCAGTCGGTGCTGCAGGGTCTACGGCGAACATGAACTATGATCCTCGCGCAAAGATATTCAGTGCTACCGCCCCGGTTCTTTCGGGAGCCCATGGGTGCGGCTCGTTCGTTGTTCAGCAAGCTGACGGTTACTGGAGAAGCTTTGCAGCGGGGGGAGGCACAAACGGTGTCGCTTCAGCATTGAGTAGTATTATTAACCCTGATAACGGTGTAACAGGTGTCGCCACAGCAGTCACTAATGCGATTGGGGCCGGAGGCGGAATCATGATTCCGCGCCCTGACGGCACATTTGTGGTTCCGCAAGCAAGCTCTTCAATCCCATCGACAATTGTATTTCCTTGGGGAGGTGTACCTGTGGCGGGAGGTCTTCCTGGGTCAGTTGTGGCAGGACCTACATTTGCCGCACCGCTTGCAGGCGGAGCAACAGCGTTTCAGCGTCCGGACGGAAAATTTGTGATTATAAACGGCGGAGGCAGTACTGGTACGCAGTTCTATGACGCAGGTTGGTATGCGGACGGGCAATACCTATCTGAGCAAATTCAGGTTCCCGCGCTCCCAGCGAATACCACGCTTGATTGGAAGAAAGGCCCAGATAACTTTGTCTCTTTTGAGATCCGCACCGCAACATCCCAAGCAAACCTCGCCACTTCAAGTTTTAGAACTATTGGAAAACCAGGGGCAAGTATTAATAACGCAGGCGGTGAAACGTGGGCTCAGATAACAGTCAACTTCCGTCGTGACTTCCCGACATTTGACGGCGTTTTGAACGGCGCAATTAACGGTTCGGTGTCAGGGGTCATGGGTGCAGCAGGGCGCGCATATGCGTACAGGAACGTACCCGTGCCGACAGTATATGAGTTCAAACTCGGTAGCGGTTCAGACCTTTTGGATTTGCAGAACGAAGGAATATCAATGCTTCGCGTCACCGCAAACGGTAATGTGTACTCCTCAGCGGTCGGAGGCTTCTTCTCAGGTGGTGCCGACCTTGCAGAAAATTATACGTCCACCCAGAAATTAGAGCCTGGAGAAGTGGTGATGAATGATCCTGGGAACCCGCTCGGCGTCTTGCGTTCGCGTGGGCAGTACAACCCCACGATACTCGGTGTTGTTTCAACAGAGCCAGGCTTTGTGGCGGGCTCGTACACAGAGGATTCGTTCCCGATAGGGCTTGTGGGGCGAGTGCCAGTAAAAATATCGACTGAAAACGGTTCTATAAAATCTGGTGATCCTCTGACATCAGCATCAATTGCAGGATATGCAATGCGTGCGACCGTCAGTGGTCGTGTGTTGGGTAGAGCTCTTGAAGACTTTAATGAGGTGGATGCGGTGGCATGTCCTGCAGAAGCGCTTGGCATGCTTGCAGATACGAAGTGCGGTTCCATTATGATGTTTGTGAATCTCGTGGATTTCAACGGCCAATCAGTTGATAGCGCTCTTCTTGAGTGGAAAATTGCGAAGGCTCAGGAAGAAAGCGCACTTATTGAAGCAGGGACTCCGATTCCTGAAACTGATGTCGAGGTGGGCGGGGTGGTGTTTGAAACACGCGAAGCAGAGATTTTGGACTTCCTGACGCAACTCAAAGCGCAACGTGCGGATAATCCGTATGGCGCAGTATCAGAAATATTTACCGATTCTTTGAGCGCGGTCGTCGAAGTGATTACGCCAGAGTTGATTGCAAACAACGTACGCGCAAACGCGCTGACGACAAACAAAATTTCAGGAACGACGCTCGGCTCGCTTGAAATGAGCATAGAAGGAGGAACACTGGTCATTCGTGGTAAGCGTGCGGCATCGGCGGTTTCAGAAACTTCTGCATCATCTACGGAGCAGGCAGCTGCTGCACTTCTTGCACTTGATTCTGCTTCAACGACTACTGAGATCGCGTCGTCCACTGAATCATCTGTAGTCACTCTTCCTGAACCTGAAATTGAAGTTGTGGTGTCGTTTGATACGGAGGGCAATGCATTCTTTGCAGGGGATTTGATAGCGAAAAGTATTTCAACTGGCGCGCTTGCGGTTTCGGGCCCCGCAACGTTTGAAGGCGGACTTTCAGTCGGCACAACAGGAAATGCGTCTACCACGCTTGCGGTCATGGGTGATGCGCTCTTCTTTGGCACCCCATACTTTACGTCGGATACAGGCGGTACGGCGGTCGTGAAAAAAGGCGCGCGCGATGTGGATGTAACGTTTGGGAGGGAATACGTAGAAACTCCGATTGTGTCCGCGTCCCTTGCCTTCGGCACCACAACTGATGATGCGATTATTGAAACAATACTCTCAGAAGGAGTGAATTATGCGGTAACGAAGCGTCACACAACAGGCTTTACAATCAGACTCAGCAAAGCGGCGCCTGAAGATATGACCTTTACCTGGATAGCGCTCGCCGTTAAGGATTCAAAAGAATTTACCTCACGCACTGTTGAGTCGGAGCCGATAATCACTCTTCCTGATTTAATTCCTGAAGATACCAGCACCACCACACCAAGTGGCGGGGGAGATGTGTCCACCACAACTCCCGATATTGCGCCTATTCCCGAAGAAGAAGCAGTGATTGAAGAGAGTCCACCCGCTGAAGAAGTTTCTCCAGGAGCGTCTTCAGATACTCAACCTGTTGAGGTTGTTGAAGAACCAACTCCCGAGCAAGCCTAGTGCCTGCTTCTTTAGCTAGTATTTTTTATTTGTACTGAGCTTCAACTTGTTTGTACACGAATTGTGAAATTTCAGCGATTGCGTTTTCGAGCATTGCAGGGTCTTCACCTTGCGTCATGACGCAGATGAGGTAGGGGTGTTTTGGGTAGTAGACGATGCCGCAATCGTGGAAATGTTGCATACCGTTTTCAAGCTTTCGCTCACCGAATTTGTGTGCCGAAGAGACATCCGTGGGGATTCCTTTACGTAAACCCTGGTCAAACTTTGTTCGAGACAAAATTTCAAGCCCAAGCTCTGAATTTTTTTGCGAGACGAATGAGGCGTTAAAAAGTATACGGAAAAAAGCAGCATACTGGCGTACGGTAAGTGTTGCGCGTGGGTCAGTAATGGAGCCTGGGTCAACACCGAGGAGCCTAAAAAGTTCGCCTTGGTTTTCAAGACCAACCGCGCCCGCAAGCAGTACCGCCGCTTCATTGTCAGAATAGACAATCATTCTGTTCATGAGTTCAAGCACGGTGTAGCTAGTGCCAGACTCGAGAATGGATTCAGGGTCTATCTGCTGATTAAAGTAGTCCGTTGATTGTGGAGTATTGAACGTTATTTTCTGATTCAGAATTTCTGGTTTGTCGTCTGCAGCTTTCAAGAGTGCAATCATAATTGGCACTTTCAAGAGTGAGGCGGGAACAAAACCTTCGTTTTGGTTTATGCCTAACGTAGGGCCATTGTTGAGGTCGCGATAATAGACGCCAATTCTTTCAATACCCGCTTTTGATTCAAGCGATTGTAAAAACTGTTTTAATTGTGGCTCAAAGTTTATCTTCGGAGAGTTAATAGCTCCTTGCGCAACCTCGCACTCAAGAAGAGGGTTGGTAAACTTTCCAACCCCCAGTCGCACCTGTTCGTCCTCGCCTTGAAGTAAGTGTTCAGTATTGTCTAAAATTTCCGTAGCCGTACAACCTAATACGATACCTATCGCAATACCACCGATACCCCAGATGGTTGATTTTGGAAGTTTCATAGAAGTCAGTCTATATAGTAGCTCTTTCTACGTCAGCATGCGGTGTTCAGGTTGATATCCCTTTGGCGTCGAGAGCATTACTGGTATCATTAGACAATATGAACGAAACAGTAGCAATGGTGAAAAAAAGCCTTTTTTCAACACGAAATATTATTATTGCCCTAGTGGTGCTTCTTGTTTTGACTGGCGGCGGGCTCGGATACTACATGCTTGGCGGCCCAAACTCCAAAGCGGTGGCGGAAAATGAACTAAAGGACGTGGTCGCAAAAGTAGGAAAGTTAATGGTCTTGCCTGAAGGGGAAACACCAACCTTGGCTACTGTAGCCGACCCTGAAAAATTGAAAGACCAAAAATTCTTTACGAACGCAAAGACGGGAGATAAGGTTCTCATTTACGCGACCTCACAGAAGGCCATTCTCTACAGCCCTTCATTGAATAAAATTGTTGAAGTTGCGCCAGTCAATCTTGGTACTGGCGCTCCGTAATTCAATCTCCTAACGTCTTGTAGATTTCTTTTGCTAGTGTTTGTACGGCATCTTCGAGTGCGCCGTACTCTGCTCCTTCAGTCATAATGCAGAACGTGTACGGTGTTTTTCCGTTGTTTGCATACACAATGCCACAGTCGTGTAGTTGACGTGAGAGCACGTTTCCTTGCGCGTCCGTATTTGTCCGTTCTCCAAATTTTTCGGCCACCTCAACACCACTCGGTAATGCGCCACGTGTGCCGCGGGGGAATGTGGTTTGTGTCAAAACACTGAGCGCTTTCTCGGAATACTCGCGTGAGAGAAACGAGGCATTGTAGAGACCGCGAAAGACGTTTGCGTATGTACGCGCCGTGACTAATGCTTCTTTTTCCCCAGGTTTTTTTTCAACTTGTATTCCTAGGGATGACAACGTTTTCACCATGAAGGTGTCAGTCATGCGGGGAAGTAGTATGTCGGCAGCGGCGTTATCCGAATAGATAATCATTTGTGAAAGAAGTTCATCGATGCTGTATCGCTGACCTGCAATGAGTTGTTGTTCGGGTGGTATCTCTGACTGAATGTCGTATGCGTTTTGTCCGCCCGCGTACACCACTTCATCGGAAAGTATTGCTGGTTCTACCTCGGCAAATTTGTAGTAGGCGATAAGAATAGGGACTTTCAAAAGTGAGGCAAGTACAAACACGCGATCGTCGTTGACTGCGGCAAACCGACGCGACGTGAGGTCGCGCGTAAAGACGGCAACGTGATCAATATCGGCGCGCAGTTCTAGTTCTCGAACTTTCGATTCCAGGTTTGCCTGGAGTGTTTCCAGTTTTTCTGATCGTTCGTCGTAGATTTCGCAATCTGGTTCTGGGTTGATATGTTTGTATTCCGACACACATCCTGTTTTTGGCATGAGAAAAAGTGGAAAAAACGAAAAGCCGAGCAAAGCCCCGAAAGCGAAAAGACCAATACCCCCCGCGATAAGCTTTTTATTCATACGTCTCCGCGTTTAGTATGCCATTAATTTCAATAGCCAGGGGACAGGTACGCCAATGAGCACTTGCTGACCCAACAGTGGGAGTTATAATGGAAAAAATATGAATAAAAACATTGCGGGACCATTGCTCCTTGTTGCTGTCGTTCTGTTTGGGGGCGCGGGAGTTTTTTTAAGTCAGCAAGGTAATTCTTTAGCGCAAAATACTGACGTAGGTTCTCAGTCAGCCTCTGTGGTGACCGCGGTTTCAAAATTAATCGCACTTCCTGAAGGAGAAACACCAACAGTTGCAGAAGTGACAGACACAGATGCACTCAAAGACCAAGCGTTCTTTGCAAAAGCAAAGGTGGGGGATCAAGTACTTATTTATGCGCAAGCAGGTCGGGCATACCTTTTTGACCCGAAAGCGAATAAAATTCTTGAAGTTGCGCCCGTAACATTCGGTGAGACCGAATAAGAATCGTATGACTGAACAATTTGCCGAAATAAAAAACGAGACGAACTCAGAAAAGCCAAAGCTATCGAAAGGCGTTTTGGTAAAAGTCGGTGTCGCGCTTCTTGTTGTGGGAGTTATCGTTGCAGGCTATCTGGTGTATACGAACTCACAAAATCTAACTCCCGAGGTGCAGGCGGCGGAAGAAACTGCAAAAGCCGTAGAGAAAATTGGTCGTTTGATTGCACTTCCTGAAGGAGAAACTCCGACTTTGGCAACGGTCACTGACCCTGCGCAATTAAAAGATCAACCGTTCTTTGCAAAAGCCGAGATAGGCTTCCAAGTTCTTTTATATCCAAATGCGCAGAAAGCGTTTCTCTACGATCCAAAGAAAGACATTATCGTCGAGGTTGCCACGCTTAACCTCGGTCAATAGTGAGCGCTCATGAGCGCCATAGCGCGCTCGTTTCAGTGCAGTAGCTGCATTACCGCGCTGTTGCTCTGATATGATATATCATATCAAGCTTATTCGTTTTCGCGACCAATATTCAATATTTTCCTGAGGTACTATAGAAGGGAAATGCGGGGCATACTCGTTGCAATTTTTCTTACATTCGCGGTTGTCGCGCCTTTTTTTGCACGCGCGGAAGACATGACAAGTTCCAGCTTCATTATCCGTGCGCCGATCTTAAACAGTGGAGGTAGCTTCGGAACTTCGGCAAGTTTTAGAATGTTCACTGCTGGCGACCCCATTATTGGAAGTTCGACTGCAGCAAGTTTTATCGGAAGATTCGGGTTTTTGTATTTTCCGTTTGTGACCGCCGCTTCGGCCGTTTCGGCAAGTGCGGGTAACGGTGAAGCGACTGTTTCTTGGACGGCGTCTGGTGCAGGACTGGGATACAACGTCGGTTCGTATCGTATTGGCCAGTCAACCACAAACGGCGGTCCGTATACGTTTACCAATGTAGGTAATGTGACTTCTTCTCTACGCTCAGGACTTACGAACGGCACCACATACTATTTCGTCGTGCGCACCCATGATGCTCTTGGAAATCCGATAGCAACTTCAACACAGGTTTCAGCAACTCCTTCGGCGCCTGTTACTCCGCCCGGTGGCGGAGGAGGTGGCGGCGGCGGAGGTGGCGGAGGAGGCGGGGCGCCGATTCCGAGCGGTGGCGATGCAACCGTTATTCTTATGGGACGCGCGTATCCAGACAGTACGATTACGACACTGCGAGACTCAGTGTTGCTTGCGCGGCAGCCAGTGGGAGAAACTGCCGCATTCTCCATAACAGTAAATAACCTTGCTGCGGGAACGTACTTGTTTAATCTCTATGCAACAGATAAGAGCGGATACCAATCCGCCTCAACTCCAGTTCCTGTCACACTTGCTCCTGGCGTCACCGTAACAGTGACTGGTATTTATCTCGCGCCGACAATCGATGTTGATAAAGAAGAGGTTCGTCAGGGAAGTCCGATTCGCGTATTCGGTCACACATCACCTACGTCCACCGTATCAATTATGGTGAATTCGGAGAATGAACTTTTTTTTGAGACAGCTTCAGATGCTGACGGTGTGTATGCGTACAGCTTTGTAACATCCCCTCTTGAAATGGGTCAGCACAGTACACGCTCTCTCACCTCAAAGTCTGGGCAAGTGTCTAAGACCAGCACCTCAGTAGCATTTAAGGTTGGTCTTCAGGATATTTTGAAAAGTAAAAAACCGACGAACTCTTGCGGTCGCCGTGGTGACTTAAACTGCGACGGCAGGGTGAACTTGGTCGACTTCTCGATTCAGGCGTTTTGGTATAAAAAGAAAGGATTCCCTGTCGCGTACGATTTAAATAACGACAAACAGATTTCACTTATCAATTTCTCAATTATGGCGTCTAATTGGACCGGGTAATTATGCGCTACTTTATACTCACACTACTCTTGGTTCTTATTCCGCATAGCGCGAATGCCGCAACGATTCGTATTGTGGCGCCGGAAGCTGTGAATCTAGGCGGGCAATTCGCAGTAGAGGTATTTCTCGATACTGAGGGGAAAAATATAAACGCAATTGAGGGCTCAGTGTTACTTCCTAAAAACGTTTCTGTTTCTGAAGTCCGGTATCGTGGCTCTGTCGTGTCGTTGTGGCTTTCACCACCAGCCGAGCGCACGAGTGGAGTTATCGATTTCGAAGGTGTGGTGCCAGGCGGGTATCAGGCGAGTCCTGAGCGTACGGGTAGCGGGAATTTGTTTACACTTATCCTGACGGCAAACAGTGAGGGAATTGGAAGGTTTGCATTCAATGATGCGCCGAAAGCGTATTTAAATGATGGCGAGGGAACATCTATTTCTCTTTCGAAAAGTTCTGCCGAATTTTCAGTTGTTGCTTCTGACGCTCCAGTGACGGCAGGTCTTGGAGCCGATACATATGCACCCGAAGCGTTTACGCCCGCTGTAGTTTCGGGAGCCCCGTACGGGCTCGAGGGTGACGTTGTGGTATTTGCTACACAAGATAAAGATTCAGGTATCCGCGCGTATGACATTGGTTTTTCATATATAGGATTCCTGCCCGAGTTTCTTGTATCGTGGGTGTCTGCTGAATCACCGCACCAAATCAGCACAGAAGTTCTTGGGCAGTACGTGTTTGTTAGGGCAATCGACAGCCAAGGGAATGTTCGTATTGCAACCCTGGCGCCTACAGAGCCTGGGCTTACTTCATTCCTTTTGACCTGGGGCTTGCCTGTGGCGCTCTTGCTCTTTGTAGGATTTCTCTTTTTTGCAATTTTTACTGCTAGACGTAGGGTATCCTTGAAGTAAGTATGAAGAAATTGCTCACACTCGCTTTGTTTCTTATAGCGCTCATTCCGTCGGGGGTAGACGCGGCAACAATGTCGCTTAGCCCTGCAAGCGGTAGCTACACGGTAGGGCAGCGCGTTATCGTCAACGTCACGGTGACGAGTGACGTTGCAATGAACGCCGCTTCAGGTGTTGTTTCTTTCCCGACGGATTTATTTTCAGTTGAATACGTAAATAAAGGATCAGTATTGAACTTTTGGGTTACCGAGCCTTCGTATTCAAACGCATCAGGAAGAGTGACATTTGAAGGAGTTTCGCTCTCAGGATTTCAGGGTTCAAACGGTTCAGTGTTAACGATGGCGCTTCGGGCGAAAAAAGCAGGTCAGGCAACTATCGCATTTGAATCGGGACAAATATTGGCAAATGATGGCCAGGGGACTGACATCACCACAGGGTTACGGACCGCGACCTATACGCTTGCGGTAGGCGCAGCGCCGTCTCCTCAGCCGACCCCAGAGCCTGAACCTGAACCAGAGCCTATTGTAGAAGCACCGAAGCCTGTTGCTACTATTCTTGATGCGCCGACAATCCGTTTCGGCCTACTCGACGGGAATGATGCAATTTTAGGAAAGTCAGACCACAGCAGGGCTGACGTCGTACTTTCATTTGTCGCAGTGTCGGGATCGAAGGTCTACATAACAGGCACGGCGGATGCTGAAGGAAGTTTTGAGCTTCTGGTCCCTTCGATACTACGAAATGGTCCGTATGCGGTGACCGCGACGATGATTCTTGAGGATGGACGCCAGTCAGAGACCTCCGACCCGCTCACGCTTCAAGTTGGTGGGATTGCAGGTTTTCTGAGTTGGGAATACGCAGTCTATGTTGCGCTCGCCGTTATTCTTGGCCTGCTGTTCCTCATAGGCTATTTTCTTAAGCGCGGATATTTCGGAAAACCCGCGCGCCCCTTTACAGCAATCAAGCGCGAAGTAAAAGAGGCGGAAGACGTAGTGCATCGTTCGTTCACACTTTTGCGCCAAGATCTTTCTGAGCACGCAAAAGGTTCGTCGCGCAAAAGCCCTGAAGGCGAGAAAACCGACATACTTTCTATTAGAAAAGATTTGGATGACGCCGAGAAAGTCATTGAGAAGGAAATTCACGACATAGATTCCGCATCATCGGGCAAAAACCGTTAAGGCGCGTGTTTCGTGGCGTACAATGAAGACAAGCGCATATGACGCGTAGGTTCTCTTTCGTATATCTTGCACTTCTTGTTTTGGTCCTTTTAATCCCAGGAGTGCTTTTTGCTGCGTCTGTCACGGTGGATGCGTCCACATTGGTGCCGAACGTTGCTGTGTCATTTTCTCCGCGAAGCGGTTCTTTCGAGGAAGGCTCCACGTTTCAGGTGCCTATTGTCTTGGATACGAATGGCACGTCTATTAACGGCATTGAGGTGCGGTTAAATTTTGATGCTGACCGACTTTCCATAGTCCAAGCATCAACAGGCCAATCAATCGTCGGTGTGTGGGTAGAGCCACCGACGTATGACAATGCTCGAGGTACTGCGAGTTACGTTGGGGTTATACCAAACGGCATCGTGACCGATTCAGGCGTCATCGGCACTATTACATTTCGTGCAAAATCTACTGGGGGCGCTGTCCTCTCCGTCCGTTCAGATTCAAATATTCTTTTAAATGACGGCTTGGGAAGTCCTGCGACTTTGGAGAAGGGGAGAGCAGAGTATGTGATTATCGCAAAAGCACCAGGAGGTGCATCAGTGTATTCCGAAACCCATCCGTCGCAGAGTACTTGGTATAACAATAATAGTCCCGTACTTGCGTGGGAGGTTGAACAGGGAGTCACAGGCTTCAGTTATGTGTTAGACAACAAACCGAACACTATTCCAGGGAATGCTGTTACGGATACTGGAACAACAAAAGGTTTTGAAAATCTTGCTGACGGACTATGGTACTTTCACATAAAAGCCTACAAAAACGGTGTGTGGGGCGGTACGACGCATTTTTTAATCCGTATAGACACCACACCACCAGCGCGGTTTAAACCCGAAGTGAACTACGTTGTTGCCGCTGTGGTCTTAGTAAATCGCACGCTAGTCTCGTTCTTTACCACTGACAATCTTTCAGGTATTGATCACTACGAGGTAGGTGTTATCGATACATCATCTGCACCGACCGCATCTCCAGTTTTTGTTGACGCGGAAAGCCCGTTCCAGGTGCCGTCCGCTTCGGTGTCAGGAGTAACTGTCATTGTGCGCGCTGTCGACAAAGCAGGGAACGTACGCGATGAATCAATTGATGTTCGACCTCCAAACGCGATTGCACAGTTCCTTGAAAGTTACCTTGTGTGGATTCTTCTTCTTGTACTCACGCTTGTCGTTCTTTTCTTTGGAGGACGGTACATCTTCGGACATCACGTCTTTGAAAATATGATTCGCGCACTTCAACTAGTGAGAAGAGAAGAAGCAAAACAGGAATTGAAAGAGATTGAACAAGACCTCAAAGAAGAGAAAAAAACTTCAGAGAAAAATACGCTATCTGGAGTGCTTGAAAAGTTAAAGAAGTTCGGGGACGGCAAAAAGAAAAAACACTAAATAATCTTCTGATGCGCAGCCCGCTCGCTACGGCGTGTATTGCTCGTGCCTCTCCGCGTCTTTCTTTGGTGTAATGTGAACATAAAGGTAGTGGAGAATAAAGCCCAGGGATAGCATGAGGAAGGCACTCAATATGATAACTATTACTCCTTCAGAATTTACGTTCTGTCCCAAAATGAATTGCGAACTTCCGGAAAGCAAACTGCAGTGTGCAGGGTCTGTGATCCAACCTCTGTCAATTTCTGCAGAGACATTCGGCGGCATGTTTTCAATCGCGACATCCAAAATATTCCTGAGTTCGGGAAGAGCCCAAGGAACGGCAAAGGCAATAGAATAACCCTCCTATGAACTTATTTTAGGTTTATGCCCGCGAAGGAAGTTGATCCAATTTGCTTCATGATTAAACCTATGAGTGACACTTTTCAGTATTTCTGAATTGTGAGAGAATACGCCGTATCCTTCACTATGGACACATCTCTCACTACTTCAGGTGGCGTAAAACGCGCCCTCGTTACGGGGATTACCGGCCAAGACGGTTCGTATCTCGCTGAATTTTTACTTTCCAAAGGGTACGAAGTACATGGTCTTGTTCGGCGTTCGAGCCACGACGTATTCGGACGTCTCGTAAATGTCAAAAATCGTATTCATATTCACTATGGCGATTTGCGTGATATCGCTCTTTTGGAGCGTGTCATACTAAAAGCAAACCCTGATGAGGTGTACAACCTAGGAGCACAATCTCATGTCGGTATCTCGTTTGAGTGCCCGGAAGAAACCTATGAAATCAACTACAAGGGCATGGGCCATTTGGTCCATGTGGCTATGCGACACAATCCGAAGGTGCGCATATATCAAGCATCCACATCAGAAATGTTTGGCTCGACTAATCCGCCACAAGCGGAAACATCGCCCATGAATCCGGTTTCTCCGTACGGCGAGGCGAAACTGAAGGCGCACGAAGATTACGTTGTCGGGTACCGGC
The DNA here is from genome assembly GCA_019752595.1 of Patescibacteria group bacterium. Lineage (GTDB taxonomy): Bacteria > Patescibacteriota > Minisyncoccia > Phycocordibacterales > Phycocordibacteraceae > Phycocordibacter. The sequence goes on along the minus strand of JAIELV010000003.1, from coordinate 29,681 downwards.
AGAAGCACGGACTTTTTATTTGTTCAGGTTTCCTCTTCAATCATGAAAGCCCTCGCCGTGGCGAACATTTTGTTACCAGAAAAACGTCACTTTCGTTCGCAAAGATTTCTCTAGGTCAACGCGAAACGATCACTCTCGGTAACCTTGATGCAAAACGAGACTGGGGCTTTGCGGGCGATTACGTAGAAATGATGTGGTTAATGCTACAACAAGACACGCCGGATGATTACGTTATCGGCACAGGAGAGTCACACTCTGTTCGCGAACTCGTTGAAGTTGTTGCAGACGCTGTCGGTTTGAACATCACCTGGGAGGGGGAAGGTGTGAAGGAGATAGGGAGAGACCAAAACGGTGTTGTGCGGGTTATGGTTGATGAGAAATTTTATCGTCCGCGCGAAGTAAATTATCTGTTAGCCGACATTACGAAAGCAAGAGAAAAGCTTGGGTGGGTGCCGAAAACCACATTCCATACCCTCGTCACATCTATGGTAAGGTCTGATATTGAACTTTTGCAAGGTCTTAATCCAGTTGCTACATAAATTCAGTCCTCAATATATCTATATCTCGGATTATGAGTCAAAAAAATACACAGTTCGGGCATGCTTCGAATCGTTGCCATATGTGCAAACAGGAGTCTCTCTTTTTGGTGATTGACCTTGGGATGCACCCGCATTCAGATTTTTTCCCGACTGAGGCACAGCTCTACAATGCAGAAATCACTTTTCCTTTGCGCTTAATGTCCTGCGGGCGGTGTGGGCTTTTGCAAATAGATTATTTTGTAGATCCTGAAATCCTTTATCAAACTGACTATCTTTATCAGTCGTCAACCACAGCGACTGGTCGCGCGCATTATGCCACTATGGCTGAAAGTATCGTTCGACGTTTTTCGATACCACCAGGGTCACTAGTGGTGGACATAGGGAGTAATGTGGGTGTCTTGCTTGCTGGATTTAAAGAGGTGGGGATGCGGGTACTTGGCGTAGACCCTGCTCAAAATATTGCGGAGAAATCTATTGCAGGGGGTATCGACACTATCGTTGATTTTTTTGGAAGCGCATTAGCAAAAGCTATCACTGTTTCGCACGGGAAAGCACAAGTTATTACTGCGACTAACGTTTTTGCACACCTTCACGAGATTGACGACAGCGTTCTTGGAATGAAGGAACTCTTGGCAGACGAGGGGGTTATCGTTATAGAGGCTCCACATGCACTGCCGCTTATTGAAAACGTTGAGTACGATACTATTTACCACCAGCATATCTCCTACCTATCAGTGAAACCTATGAGATCTTATTTCGAGTCTATGGGACTTGAATTGTTTGATGTCGAAAAGAACCTTATTCATGGAGGCAGTCTTCGCTTTTTTGTGGGACACCCCGGTCGGCATGAACTTTCGAGTACTGTTGATTCCCTCATTAACGAAGAAGAGCTCGCGGGTTTGTACTCAGTTGAAAAGCTTGCTCAGTTTGCCGACCGGGTGCGTGGACAAAAAGAAGCACTTCTTAGTCTCGTGTTGTCGCTCAAGAAGCAAGGTAAAAGTATCGTGGCCCTCTCTGCGCCGGCTAAGGGCAACACCCTTCTAAATTATTGCCACCTTGACGCATCTTTTTTGAACTATGCGACAGAAAAGAACCCTCTCAAGGTAGGGAGATATACTCCCGGGGTACACTTACCTATATATCCGGATGAAAAGATTATTGAGGACGTTCCTGATTTCTGTTTGTTGCTTGCATGGAATTTTGCTGATGAGATAATGAAAAACATGACTACATATCGCGAGAAAGGTGGTCGTTTTATTATTCCGATACCGTATCCACGAATTTATGGCGAAACCAATTCATAACGGCTTGGCAGTAGAGCACAAGACATTGACGCCTGCGTTTAGTGATGCACGTGGTGACATTTTTGACCTCCTCGAGGAAAAAGTCGGACACGTAGGTATGATCACTTTCACAAAAGGAGCTGTACGCGCAAATCATTATCATCGGGAATCTACACAGTACTCGTATGTACTTGAAGGGAAGATCCGACTTACCACTTATGCGGTTGATGGTTCACAAAAAGAAGAGACAATCCTTGTCCCTGGTAGTTTTAGTAGGATCCCGCCCTTATATGTACACAGGTACGAAGCGCTTGAGGATTCAAAGATACTTGACATGACCACTCTCAGTCGCACTGATGATGGGTACGAGCAGGATACTGTCAGAATTACAAATGTATGAAGATCTGTATTGTGGTGGACAGCCTTGCCCCAAAGGCTGGGTGGGGACGTCTCGCGACTCAAGTGGGTCAGGGACTTGTCGAGCGTGGTCACAAAGTTGGTTATGTTTCGGGTTCGGGGAGTTCCGGTGAGAGCGTTTTGAATCTACCATTACGCGGTCTGTCGTTGTATGCACCGTTGACCTTGTTTTCTACTTTACACAGGTTGCGATTGTTTATTGCGCACTATGACATAGTGTTGTGTTATGACGCCAACCCGTATGGCATAATAGTTACCCTTGCATCAATTGGACTCCCCATAAAAAGGATTATTCATTGTCTCGGCACGTACTCACTTTTTACTAAAAACAAGTTTCGAAATCTCTTAATCCGTTGGGTGTATTTCTCAGCCGATTCTATTTTTATAGTGAGTGATTTTGTCCGACGTCAAATTGAGTTAGCAGGATATCGATTTTCTAACTATACAATCATTCCTGTTGGTGTTGATGTGTCAGTGTTTGCACGCCATCCCGTTTCTCCAGAACAGTCAACGACTATAATAAGTGTGGGTGCAGTCAAGTCGCGAAAAGGGTATCTCTTTCTGTTGAGGCGTTCGCGCTCGTAGCTCAAGATTTTCCGGGTTTACGCTATACCATTGTGGGTATGTTGGACGATAGTGAGTATTGCAGTAACTTGAAAAAGAGGATTCAAGAGCTTAAGCTCACTGAACGCATTACCTTTTTGTCTGGGATATCTGATGTTGAATTAGTGCGTGCGTACAACAATGCACGACTTTTTCTTCTTACCCCGGTCTCTACTCAGGATGCAATTGAAGGATTCGGTATGGTATATCTCGAAGCCGGGTCATGTGGAATTCCGTCTGTGGGTACACGAAACAGTGGGGCCGAAGCGGCAATTATTGATGGGGAAACCGGGTTCCTTGTGGAGCCAAACCCTGCTGCTATTGCACAAGCATTACGTAGATTACTTACTGATGAAAAATTATCGCAACATATGGGCGCGGCAGCAGAAGCTCGTGCGCGGACCTTTGCATGGGAACGAATAGCGGATCTGCACGTAAACCACTTCTCTAAAATGTTACAATGAACTTCACGGCGCTCCACTTTATCAAACGTGTCGCTCGTCCTTTCTATGCGCCACTGTACAACCAGCTACACGATCTTTTGAGAGGCGCGCGTCGTTATCGGTATCTTTACAAAGAAATCAAGAGGGTACGGGCGCGAAGAATACTTGAAGTGGGTACATGGAGAGGGGATCGTGCGCTGAGCATGATTCGTACAGCATTACATTACACCCCACCCTCGGAAGTCGAGTACTACGGCTTCGATCTTTTTGAATCTTTAAATGACGCTCAATTTAAATCGGAGATTTCAAAATGGCCACCCTCAGTTGATGAGGTTAAACGGAAGCTCAACGCTACAGGTGTTGCGTTACAGCTCTACAAGGGCGACACTAAAGAAACCTTACCCGCAGCATTACGCGCACTCCCAAAGGTGGACTTTGTGTTTATTGACGGAGGGCATAGCATTGAAACAATACAAAACGATTGGAATTGCACTTCACAGTTAATGCACGAAACCACAGTGGTTATTTTCGACGATTATTGGCCGCATAACTTTAATGCGGGTGCTAAGCCCGTTGTTGATGCGATTGATACAAATAAATATATTGTTGAAATCCTCCCGATTATAGATAAGTTTACACACAAGGACTTCGGTGCTTTGGAGATTCAATTCGCAAAAGTCACCCGTCGTTAGGTTTGTCGATTTCTGAAGATAAAGATAGTAGTGCCAATAATATATAAGGTCGACATCAATCGTCCGATTACTAATCCACTTATTGCGCCCATCACTCCGAATATGGGTATGAGCATAAGCATGAGTACAATACTGGTAATGGGTTGAATAGTGTTTAAAAAGTATTGTGCAACAATTTTCTTCTGAGCCTCGAGTGCCGCAACAGGAATAACGCTTATTCCTGCAACCAATGATGTGGCAAAGATTTGTGAGTACAGCACGCTTTCCATATACTGCGGGAAGAAAAACGCGAAAATATAGGGGGCAAGCAGGATATAGATCACAGAAATGGTAACCAGTACCACTCCATACAAGATGAGCTTTCTCCACAGGAGTGGTAAAGAGTTGCTTATTTGTTCGGGAGTTTGCGCGGCAAATTTGGGAAAGGCGAGTTCACCAACTCCCCGAAGAGGGCCTTTCAGTTGTTCAGGTATGGCGATTGAAAATGCGTATACAGCAAGTTGTGCGGGACCTAAGAATTTCCAAAGAAGTATTTTGTCAACGTTACTCGCAACCGTACTCAAAATTCCTATAACGCTTAGTTGTTTTCCGTATCGAATGACTGCAGGATCCGGGGATTCGTGTGGAATGTCTCCTAAAATGAATCGATATGCGATGAAGCGTGCCATGGCAAGCGGTAAAAAATACGCCACAAGTATATACAAAAGGTTTGTGGTAAAAAAAAGAGTCAGCACGAGACTTGCGGTGCTTACGAGCTGCACGGCACCATGGACTATGGTCTGTGTTTTAAAGTTGCGTGTGCCCGTGAGGTAGGCGTTATACAGGGTGTAGGTATCAAATACAGGCAAGATAACGCCAATCAGGAGAAATGCGAAGGTTAATTCGTTGTTTCCTTTTATAAAGTAGTATGCACCACCCAAGAATGCTACAAGCATCCCAAAAAGGCTCCAAAGTATCCGAGCGCGCATTGCTTCGGGTATAGCCCCGGTGTTGCCTCGTGCCACTGCTCGTCCGATTGCAGTGTGCATGCCTGGAAGTGTGAAGAGGGCGAAAAGTGCCGCTATCGAAAGCACATATTTATACACACCGTAGGTCTCTGGTGGTACCAGATTGGCGAAAGCAAGAGACAGCAGGAATACTGAGAGGCTTGACATGCTCTGTCCTACCATGAGCCAAACACCACCGGAGGCGGCGTAGACCATGTCAGTTTTGGTATATTTTTCACTCCAACGAAGAAAGCGGTAAGCGTGAGCGCGGAGTGTCTCCATCTCGGTCATACTACCCCAAGAAAGGGTCGGTTTCTAAGTGTTGCAACCTCTCGCATCCAACTATCTTACGGTAGCGAGCGCCTCTTTGTAGGGTCCAATGTCTCGCGACTCCACTACAGGGCATTGGACCTAGTTGTGTTGGTCGTTCGGTTCTTAAAAAGCAGGGTTAGTCCGCAAAGACCCGCTAGTGTGTAATTTTTATTTTTTAGGTATGCATAGATAGCGCTTGCGTGCGGTTCATCGGGGTTAAAATGTTCGTCTTCTACCGCGATGACGTCTGGTCGGATAGTCCAATTGTGCGATTCTAAGACCTCCAAATCTCTTCCTTCTACATCAATCGTGAGTAGCCCGATCTCTGTAATGGAATTCTCTTCGAGCAGTTGTGAAAGTGGTTTTAGCGGAATTTCTATTTTCTTTTTAAGTTGAAGCCACGGAAGGGCGATTCTTTTTTCAGCCACTTCAGGATCAAGCGTGTTATAGGCACCATCAGAAAAAGAGTAATAGACACCCACTCCTGCACTCCCAATAGCCGCCGAAACAAATAGATCACGAGGTCGGAGTAGGTGGTAAAGCGGCGAGAGGGTGTTGTTTGGGTCAATAACTAAACCACTCCAACCATGCGTGTACAGTGCATACGTATTTGAATACAAGACGGGATGATATGCTCCTACATCCACGTACGTTTTTTTCGTATTTTTTCAACAAGCCACTGAATGAACGCATCCTCTCCAAACTGACTGTATGACTTTCTCACGCCTCGCCCGAGGGGTAGTTTCAAGATGCTCTTCAAAAATTCTTTTAGTGTGTGCATGGCAGAGAATGGAATGGTATCAGGATTCTTTGCGTAGGAGCAAGCTAAAAGTGTACAATGCCGAGAACATGCAAAAGATCCCGTGTTCGGTGAGTATTATCACCCTCAATTCTGACCGAGACCTCCCCCGAGCGCTTGAATTAGTAAAGCATTTTGCCGAAGTTATTGTTTCCGACGGAAACAGTACCGACACAACGAGGGACGTGGCACGTGCCGCAGGGGCAAAAGTTATGTCACAGTATGACACTGATGAACCAAACACTCGTTGTGTGATGGATAAGGCAGCCGTACGCCAAAGAGCATTTGATGCAAGTACGTACGATTGGCGACTTTTTTTGGACTCTGATGACACTTTTTCTGAGGGAGGGATTGAAGAAATCCGGCGTATTGTCACTGACTCGCATCCGCCGTATTTGGGATATCGTTTTCCCACCTACGTGGTAGTAGACGATGGACAACGTTTTCACCACGCGGCGTCTGAACCGGGGTACCAAGTCAGACTTGTGCATAAAAGTGTTGGCGCGCGATTTAAAGGACACGTCCACGAACGCTTGGTCTTTGATGGCACGAAGTTTCCGATAGGAACGGCGCGCAGTGCATATGAATTTCACTGGGACACAGAGCGGTTTAAAAACTTCGGTTCATTTCTTAAGCGTTACGCAGAGTGGGAGGTATACTCAGACTCTTTTCCTACACTCAGTTCATATTTTCGTTGGGCGGTTTTCTTCCGAATCAAGGCTTTTCTTGGATATGCACTGTCAGTAGTGCGCGCATATGTAAAATGGGGTCGGGAAGGAACGATGCCGTTACGGATTGAATTTGCGTGGCTTTGGTACCACGTCTCCATTTTTGTAGGAGCTTTCTGGAAGGCATTTTCTCGTTCGCTCCCGGTTGATTTTCTCGTTGAATGCCTGCGTGGCAAGGATAGTTATCGTTTTTTCTCAAACCGTACTCTTTTGAATCACGAAGCATACGGGCGTATCATCGACATCGGAGGTGGTAAAAAACGCGGGAGTCATTACCGTTACCTTACATTTCGTCGTTGGCATCGTGTTGTTACGGTAGACATCGATCCAAAGGAACAACCGGATATTGTAGCTGATATTGCTACCGAGAAGCTCCCCCTTGTTGATGGTTATGCCAATACCGTTTTTCTGATGAACGTCCTTGAGCATGTTTCCGATGTCGGTGTGACTCTGAGAGAGACTCATCGCATTCTCGCAAAAGACGGGATTGCATACGCTGTCGTGCCTTTTCTGGTAAATGTGCACCCCACTCCTGCCGACTTCAGACGCATGACTCGTCAGGGACTCCAAAAAGAATTTGAGCGTGCGGGTTTTACCTGCGACACGATTCTACCTTTTGGCACCGGTCCATTTCTTGCAGGGTATTATCAAATTGACTCTCTGGTACCGCGTTTTTTGCGTATTGTCACGGTTCCCTCCGTATGCCTCTTGGATGTTTTATTGCACCTTGTCCGTCCGCGCCTGTTTTCAAAGGAAAAGTTTCCTCTTGGGTATCTCGTAATTGCCCGGAGAATTTAACATCGCACTCAAAGTATCGATCAGACAGACGTATGTCGGCAGATTCATTTTGCACATAAAAACGCCCGACGCTACAGCTAATCGTAGCGTCGGGCGTTTCGGTTAGTTATTAATCTCTTCTGCTCGCAGGTAGCTTCCGAGTAACACAGATGTAGCGTTTACGTTTGACGTGTTTTGCGCCCACTTCAGTTCGAAATCCCCATTTGCATTCGTAACCACAGTCCCGTGGATGTGTATTCCTTCGGGGGTTGCAGTCAGTTGGATGACGGGGCTTGTCGCATTGTTAGCAAGCATCCCCTGGCTTCCGTCGTTTGTGTATCCGATGGTTGCTGTTGTAATCCCTGTTCCGCCGAAGTTGATTTTAATGTCTGGTGTGCCATTGACTGCTGAAGCAAAAATCACCCCGTCGATAATGTATGTTTTTCCGCCTTCGAGCCCTAATGTAAGGTCCGTATCAGTCTGAACGGTCGTTGTGCTTACTCGTTGCTGATTCGTCGCCTTCCTTACTTTTAGTGTCGGTACATACGGAGCCACATTATTGACGGTGAAGTTTATTACCGATGATGAGGCGGTGTTGTCTGATGTGTCTCGGGCGACAGCAGACACCGTATGTGCTCCGTTTACGAGAGTGGTGGTGTCAAGATTGATTGAGTACGGGGCGGAAGTGTCTTCTGCGCCGAAGTTGTTTCCATCAACTTTGAACTGTACTCCAGCGACGGCTACGTTGTCGGTTGAGCTTGCGGTGAGTACAATCGTGCCAGAGGCAGTCTGAGATGCAGTCGGGTATGTTACAGTCACAACTGGCAATGCCCCATCTACAATGAATGCCGGGTCGTTACTGTAGGTCGGACCATTAATGTCTGACAGATTATTTCCGTTCGCGGTGCTATCCTCTCCTGCATCATTATTGAATTTCCAGTAAGCTACCAGACCAGACTCGGAACCAGTCAGCTCAATATTATAGTTTGAAGAGATTTGAGCGGGGCTTCGTTCCGTGTTCCATATACGTACGTCGTCAATCTTTCCATCCCAATTGAATGTTTCATTGGGTGAATTTCCAATGTATGTCGGGCTATTAGTATCAACAATCGCATTTGTGTTTAGATCGTTACTATGAGGAGGTATATATGAGGCAACTTCTGAGCCGTTGATGTAGACTCTAGGTGTTGAAGTCCCTGTTGTTGCGTCCCACGTTGCGGCTACATGTACCCACGTCCCAACGTAAGTTGCCATGTCTACGTCAGCGTATGAATATGCAACAGTGTTATTTGTCCCATCTTCGTCGACGGTGAAAGCAAGACTATGCTTTTGTACGTCATTTCTCCAATGCACCATAAAACGCCACGCGTTGAACGCGTTTGTCGTTCCTTTCGCGGCAATGTAGTAGGTTGTTCCGTCAACGAGGGATTCAGGTTTAACCCAAGCCTCAACGGATATGTCACCGGTAATAGAGAGTGAAGGGGAATCATTTACGGAAAAATACTGACCCGATGTTTCGTCTAGTTGAGCTGAGAAAGTATTTGCTGCTTTGACATTGAATGGATTAATAAAAAAAGCGGCCAAGAGTGCCGCAATTGTTGCGAGGGCAAAAGATGTTCTCGCTATGGTCGTTGTCTTCATACTGTATTTAGTTAATCAAAATGCTAATACATACAGTTTACATGGCTCTGAATGTGGTTATTTCTACGTCAACCGGGATTAGTTCCTTTGCTAATAGCGGTCTCGCGGAGGGTGTGGAAACCTAGTACTATAGGACCTGTATGGAAGAAAAGGGTAAGCCAGATATTTCAGTGGTCATACCCGTGTATGGGTCCGATGATGTGTTGCCCGAGCTTCATAGGCGCGTCGCTCTCATACTAAAAAAAATTACTCCTGCCTTTGAAATTATCTTCGTGAATGACGCGAGCCCTGATAACGCGTGGCAGGTCATAAAAAAATTGGCAGGGCAAGACAAGTGTGTTCGTGGCATAAACCTCTCTCGAAATTTTGGTCAGTATCCTGCAATTACCGCTGGCCTTGCTAAAAGCAAGGGTGAGTGGGTTGTGGTTATGGACTGCGACCTTCAGGACCAGCCAGAAGAGATTGAAAAGATGTATCAGAAAGCGCAGGAAGGATTTTTTGTCGTTGTCGGTTCACGGCAAAAGCGTCACGATAGTTTCATACGCTCATTTGTATCGCGAGTGTTTTATGCAACCTTGAGTTACCTTACGGGAAGACATCAGGATCGTACGGAAGCAAATTTTGGTATCTATCATCGAAAAGTTATTGATGCCATTTTGGCGCTTCCTGAACACATGCGTTATTTCTCAGTAATGAGGCGCTGGGTGGGGTTCAAGACGGCGAGCGTGCCAGTGGAGCACGGCGCAAGGAAGGGTGGCAAGTCTGGCTATTCGCTTCGGAAATTATTGAGCCTTGCGGCAGACATTATTCTTGCGTACTCGGACAAGCCACTGAGGCTCATTATCAAATTCGGCTTGGTGGTAACGTTTCTCGCCGTCGTTTATCTAACATTCGTTCTCTTGCAGGGCTTGTTGGGAAATAGCGTCATCGGGCAGTTTGAGATACTCGTGGGCTCGCTCTGGCTCATCTTCGGAATGATTTCAACAATTCTTGGACTTATTGCGCTTTATCTTGGAAAAACATTTGAAGAAGTAAAAAAACGACCGATTTACTTCGTTGAGGAGGAAGTATAAAATGCGACACTCATGACTGGAAAGGCGCGACCGAAAAAAATCTCCTCTTCTACGTTCAACGGGAAAAAATTACTCGTCTGCGGTGGAGCGGGTTTTATTGGCTCCAATTTCATTCACTACATCCTGAAGAAATATCCGAAAGCAAAGATAATCAATTTAGATAAACTTACGTATTCGGGCAATTTGGATAACTTACGCGAAGTGGCAAAAGACCCGCGGTATACGTTCGTACGCGGTGACATTGCCGACCAGAAGAAGGTAAATGCAACGTTTAAAAAATACAGACCAGACTACGTTATCAATTTCGCCGCCGAGACCCATGTTGATAGAAGTATTCACGTCGGTGCACTTGAATTCATTAACACGAACGTCGTTGGGGTGTTCAACATTCTTGAAGCCGTAAAGGCGTCTGGCGCCGTCACGTCATTCGTTCAGGTTTCAACTGACGAGGTGTATGGGTCCTTGAGTCTTACGTCGAAGGAGAAATTCTCTGAAGACACAGCGTTTGCACCGAACGTTCCGTATGCGGCTACGAAAGCTGGGGGCGATATGTTGTGCCGTGCGTATCACAACACCTGGGGTGTGCCTGCAATCGTGACGCACTGCTCTAACAACTATGGCCCACAGCAGTATCCAGAAAAACTCATTCCGTTTTTCGTCCTCCGTATGCTTGAAGGGAAAACACTCCCTCTGTATGGCGATGGAAATCACGTACGTGATTGGATTTACGTCATAGACCACGCACGGGCGCTTGAGCTGTGTTTGTTGCGCGGTAAGTCAGGCGCGGTATACAACATCGGCGCAGATAATGAAATGAATAATCGGGAAATCGCAGACCGTATCCTCAAGTATTTCGGCAAGGGGAAGGACATGATTGAGTTTGTCGCCGAAAGACCAGGGCACGATCGCCGTTACGCCATAGACGCGTCCCGCATTATGAACGAATTAGACTGGAAGCCCGAGTATGATTTTGATGAGGCGTTTGCCGAAACGGTGCGGTGGTATACTCAAAATGGAAAATGGATAGAAAAGGTGCGCAAGAAGACTGGTGTTTTCAACCCGCATATTGATTTATGGCGAGGTCACGCAGTCACAAGCAAACGAAAAAAATGAAAGGCGTCATTTTGGCTGGGGGGTTAGGCACACGGCTACACCCCATAACACGCATAACCAACAAGCACCTTTTGCCTGTATACAACAAACCGATGATTTTGTATCCCTTGGAGACGCTGAAAAACTCTGGGATTACCGACATCATGATTGTCACAGGTCGCGAGCACGCGGGGCACTTTATGCGCTTCTTGGGTTCTGGAAAAGAATGGGGAGTTAAACTTTCGTACGCACTTCAAGACAAAGACAACGGAGGTATTGCCGATGCGCTTTCCTATGCCGAAGATTTTGCCGATGAGGGCCCGATTGCCATTATCCTTGGAGACAATATCTTTGAACAAAATTTCAAAAAAGACGTCGCTGCCTTTAAAGAGGGAGCAAAAGTTTTTTTCAAGGCGGTAAAAAATCCTTCACGGTTCGGCGTACCCGTTTTCGATAGAACAGGTAAAAAAATACTGAAGATAGAAGAGAAGCCGAAAAAACCAAAGTCACAGTTCGCACAGACAGGTTTCTATATGTATGACCACCATGTGTTCCCAATCATCAAAACACTGAAACCCTCTGGGCGAGGTGAGTTAGAAATTACAGACGCGAACAACGCATATTTAAAGTATGGGAAGCTTTCCTACGGCATCATTAAGGGCCTGTGGTCAGACGCAGGGACGTTTGAGTCGCTCCTGAGGGTTACAAACGAGATGGCGAAACGCGCAGCATGAGCTTTGATTTTGAGAAGGTACTTACGTTTGGTGCGAGTGGCACGATCGGCTCTTATATTGATTTCGGCTCGCGCCCTACGCACGCAGAATGCGACATTACAGATGCAGATGCGGTAGAAGAGGTTGTTGCACGCTATAAGCCAAGTGCGATTATTCTCCTTGCGGGCGCAACTGATATGACTCGCACCGAAGCGGAACCCGCATATGCATATGAGTTGAACGTACGTGGCACCTACAACGTCGCACGAGCCGCTCGCTCACATGGTGCAGTAATGGTCTATGCGTCGACTTCACGTGTGTTCAAAGGAAATAAACCAGATCCATATACGGAAGACGATCTTCCAGAACCCGAGACGCACTACGGTCGCACGAAACACATTGGGGAAATTATCACTGCAACCCTCGTTCCGAAACATATTATTGCGCGCACTTCGTGGGTGTTTGGTGGCAAGATTCAAAATGACACCAAGTTTTACGGAAAAGTTTTTCAGCAGTTACAATCGGGGCAATCAGAAATCGTCGGTCTTAATGACGTTCACGGCTCCCCGACGTACGGAAAAGACTACATTGCCGCAATTAAGACTCTGATGAGCGAAGGCAATTTCGGCACATTTCATGTCGCGAATTTAGGTATTGCTACGCGCTACGACCTTGCTAGTGCGATGGCACTGCAGATAAAACCTGATGCTGTGGTACGTGCGGTTGGTCGGAGTTTCTTCCCCACAGGCTCCCCCTTGCCGACGAATGAATCTATTGCATCAAAACATATCACTCTGCGGCCGTGGCAGGAGGCACTTGTTGAATATCTTAACGAGGAGTGCTAGTGTTGCGACACAATTATTTTTATGAGATTTACAGAATCATCAAACGGGCGAGTGTCCAGAGGGGAGAGTAGGAAACTATATGAATCTTTATGGGGTGGTGGCGTGCCAGACGCGTTTTCTTTGCTCGCAAACGGAGTCAAGAAAGTTGGTACGGTGGGACGTTGGAAGACGGGCGGGTATAGTGACGTTGGCGCGCGCGGAGATATCAATGGATCTCATGGAGGCGAGATTGCGATACGGAGACTGAAGACTGAATATTTCACCGAGGCAAAAGTGATTGCCAATAGTTTCAATACAGCGACAAAGGATTGGCCCGAAGAGCGTCATGCGGAAGTTGCGGCTGCTGAATTCAGATCCGCGGGTATATCCGAGGAGGATATCATCGTGCAACAGGATTCGGTCTCAACGGTCACTGAATTACTTGAAAACATTCGTCTGGTTGAAGAGCGCAACTGGAAGCATCTCGTCATATTCACCAATGGGGCACAAGTGGAGCGGGCAAGGGCGGCCTTGGAAAAAATAGACACAGTCTTCGATCCCCTTAAGTTTCGCGAACGGCCTGAGATTCAGAAGGTGCTCGCATCATTCCTTGAAAAGCGGAAGAAAGGTGAAGTGAAGATAAGTATTGTTGCAGCAGAAGACGCGCTCGAGCGTATGGATGAACGGTACGCAAGACTTATGCAAGAGGTGAGGGAAACAGAGCTCTATAGAATGTCGAAAGCGAGACAGGACAATGCCGCCGAGCAGATACGAGCAGGAACGTACGGTCAGCCACAAAATAGACCACCAACGACCATACTTGGTGACGAGAACGTGTAGAACATTGCGCGTACTGTATCAGACACCTACAATAGCCAGATGAGCTACTTTCATAAGGACACCTGTCGCGTCTGCAAGGGAAATGATTTGACGTTAATTCTCTCTCTTGGCGAGCATCCCCCGGTTGATAATTTTACCGACGCGGAACGTATAAAAGATGAGAAGCGCTACCCGCTTGATGTGTATTTCTGCAACACGTGTAGCTTGGTACAACTCTTGGATGTGGTTGCAGAGGATGAACTCTTTCACGGAAATTATGCGTATTTCTCTTCAGCATCCAAGCCTCTCGTGGACCATTTTCGCTCGTATGCTGAGGATCTTAAAAAAGAACAACTTGTCGCAGGTGATCTGATTGTTGATATTGGCAGTAACGATGGCATTCTTCTTCAGAATTTCGTTGAGGGATATCGCGTGCTCGGCATTGAACCTTCAGCAAACGTGGCAGAAGAAGCTCGAAAAAAGGGCGTGGAAACAATTGACGGATTCTTTTCCGTAGAGATGGCGAAGAAAATTGTAGAGACACACGGAAAGGCAAAGGTCATTTCAGCAAACAACGTCTTTGCGCACATTGACGATATAGACGAGATTGTTCGTGCCGTGAACGAGTTGCTCACGGATGACGGTGTGTTTGTCACAGAATCTCACTACCTCTTAGACCTCATTGAACACACGGAGTTTGATACGGTGTATCACGAGCACTTGTGCTACTACAGCGTGAAGCCCTTGATGCACTTGTTTGAACGGTTTGATATGGAAGTGTTTGATGTGCGACGTGTGAATGTGCACGGCGGTTCAATTCGTGTCTACGCTCGAAAAAAAACAAGAATGCCCGTTCATGCGCGTGTAGAGGAATTACTTCTGACCGAAGAAAAGGCAGGGCTTCATAGTCTGAAGCGGTTCAGTGATTTTCAGAAAGAGGCAGAGACCGTCAAAGAAAAGCTCGTTTCACTCGTGCGCGGTATACGTGGAGAAGGGAAGACCGTGACCGCATATGGCGCACCTGCCAAGGGGAATACCCTTCTTAATTTCTGTGGTTTTACCGCGGATGATATCAAGTATGTAACCGACACCACGCCGTACAAGATTGGTTTACTTACGCCAGGCAGTCATATACCTGTTGTTTCCCCAGAAATTCTTAAAACCGAGACGCCAGACTATATTCTCCTCCTGGCGTGGAACTATCGTGACTTTATACTTGAGAAAGAACGTGAGTTACGCTCACGTGGTGCGAAGTTCATTATTCCTATACCTAAAGTTGAAATTGTATAATTGAAATTACATGAACGACGACGTAGATATTGTGCCCATTCTCGCCTGGCTTAAAGAACGGCAGAAATCGTACCCAGTGACCGTAACAGAGGTAGGGGTGAACGAGGCTAAGGGTTGGCATACAGACCCTGCAACAGGGAATATTACCCATGAATCAGGGAAGTTCTTCTCAATTATCGGGGTCAAAGTGACGGGGGCAGCTGACCGTGAAATACCTTCGTGGGACCAGCCGATGTTGAAACAAGAGGAAATTGGTATTTCTGGAGTTTTGATGCAAAAGAAAAACGGAGCGACGCGCTATCTTTTTTATGCGAAGTTTGAGCCAGGCAATGTAGATACGGTGCAGATTTCGCCTGCGCTCCAAGCGTCTGAGGGCAACCTTTCGCTCGCACATAAAGGCAAACGCCCGCGACTTGCGGAATATTTTGATGGCACCAAGGGGACACTAGTGGCGTCTGTTTTGGGAGTTGAGGACGGTGGGCGCTTTTACCACAAACTAAATCGCTCTATGCTTGTTGAGATTCCCGAATCTGAAGAAGTCCCTGTCACCGAGGACTACATCTGGCTTACGTTGCCCGAGATTAAAAAGCTTCTTCGGGTCGATAAAGTGGTGAATTCTCTCGCCAGAAACGTGTGTGCTCTTCTCTAACGAAACCATGAAAAAAATTCGCGTCGGTATTTTGGGTGTTGCAGAAATCGCTGGGCGGTATGCTATTCCAGCGTTTCAATCTCTCCAGAATGTTGAACTGGTGGCGATAGCAAGTAGGAATAGTGATAAAGCAAAAGAATTTGCCGCACGGCACAGTCTTGAACCCGAAAATTATGATTCATTGATTCAGCGTGACGATATTGACGCGATCTACAGTCCGCTTCCTGTCGGACTTCAAGAAGAGTGGGCCGTGAAGGCAGCAAAAGGGGGGAAGCATGTGATATGCGAGAAATCCATCACGTATAGCCTTGAATCTGCACAGCGCATGATAGCCGCGTGCAAAGAGAGCGGTGTTGCTTTGTATGAAAATTTCGTTCCCGAATTCCACCCGCAACACGCCGAGATCCTTTCGCTTATCGAGGCAGGGGGGATAGGCATCCCTCGCGTATGGGTTGGCGCATACGGTTTTCCACCCTTTCCTCAACAAAATATTCGCTACCGGGCAGATTTGAAGGAAGGAGCGCTCAATGACTGTGGTTGTTATACCACCTTCATGGCGAGGAAAATCATGAGGCAAGAGCCGGTTGCCGTCACTTGCTCACTCTCCAAGAATGGGAATGAGGTAGATATCGCAGGCTCAGCGTTGTTTGAGTTTGAAAATGGAACGGCACACATGTCGTTCGGTTTTGATCATTTCTATCAGAATACCTACTCGGTCTGGGGCTCAAGCGGAATGGTGAAGGCCAATCGCGCGTTCGCCATACCACCAACGTTTGCGCCGACCATCGAAATTATCACGAACGATGGCACGAAAGATATACACCAGAGTGTTGATATTCCCGCGACAAATCAATTCACGAAGAGTTTTGATTTCTTTTGCACAACAGTTGCCGAGGGTAACAAAGAAAAATTTGAAGATATGTACGATCGCATTCTTCGTCAGGCAAAGGTACTTGAGGCTATGCGTGTATCTGCGCGAGAGGGAAGGCGGGTAGTGTTATAGAGTGCGCGTTACTTGCGACCCTCAAACCACGCGAGGATTTTCTCAAGTTCACTTTCAGTATTAATTCCACGCTCTTCGGCGAGAATAAGAATATCGGCGAGTAAGGCCCCGATGCGGTGATTGGGGTCCTGATGCGCATGGTCGTTGCTCTGTAGCGCTCCTTGCTCTACCTTGAGCGCAGCCTTCACATCATCAAGTTGTTCTTGTACTGATTGAATACGGTCAAATCCACCCAACGCATTATTCGGGTATTTACTATCAGCCGCTTTTTTCAGGGTCTTTTGCCAGTCTGAGACGCTTTGCATAATGCCATTATAGGGCGTCTTTTTTCTGATTACGCGAGAGAAGTCGTTGTCCGCGCGTGATAATTTCGGTGACGCCGACCCCTGCAAGCGCAATGATAATGGGGTCTACGGGAAGCCGGTAGCGTGGGTTCGTGCCAAAAGCAGCGATGGTGCTTGTGAGTGCAAAATACGCAACCAAAAACACAATGAGCAGTGTTTGGGGTGTTCTTTTGGTGAAGAGATATATACCCGCGCCTATGAGCGCAAGGAGCGTTATGGCAATCCATACGAGGCGTGCGACTACAAGAAGTGGCATAAATGTATCGGGATTGTGCCCTATTTGTACAAGGAACGAGTAGAAACCATCATTGGTAAAGAATGTGAAGAGTGATTTAGCGACGACGAACGCTGAAGCTGTAGGATGTGCAAGTGCGATAGTTAGGGCTTCTTTCGTGTACGCACTACCGTTTGCAGGCGTTATAGCGTTGCCTTTGTATTCTTCGGGAGTTAAGAATGAATCTCGTTCAGATAAAAAGTCGCTTCCGTTTGCGACACTCAGTACGGCAGGGACGAGGTTGGTGTACAACACAAATGGTGTTTGTGCGCTCAAAGAGGGAACACCGAACTCGTGCATGTTCCTCAATACCCACGGCGTAAGCATCGCGCCGATAAGAAGTATATATATCCCTGCATGCGCCAGTCCTTGTCGTCGTTCGGTTTTACGAAAGTGCCAAAGTATGAGAGGCAGGATAATAAGTGGAAGAAATTGCGCCACAGGCCGTACCAGAATTGCTGCGCCCAGTAAAACTGCGCTCAAAGCAAGTGTTTTTATGTTCGGTTGTTTTATGTAGCGCAGAGTGAGTATGAGCCATGGCAAGAAGAGAAGTAAGAACAAAGTGTCTGTATAGAACTGAAAAGAGAGGAGGGCAAGTGTTGGGTCGACCGCAAGTATAGTTCCTGTCGCTATTCCAATAGTGCGCGAATCAGTGATGGTGCGCGCAATCATCATTCCGAAAATAGGAATTGCGGAAGCAGCAACAAGTTGTATGAGTGCCGCGCCCAACACCCCCACCGTTGCCATTAGTCCTGCAAGAGTGTAACTGTAACCAGGGGTCCGCAAGGGATTTGGTGCATACGGAGCTTCTGCGCTCCAGGAAAAACCATTCCCTGCAATGATGTTTTGGGCAAGTTCGTAATACCCGTCGTCGGCCCGCACCGCTTGAAGTACACTGCCATTCTCTTGTGTAACAGCGGCAAAACTGGCAAGGTGAACTATCAATGAGAGCAGTACGAGAAAGATCTCTATTGTGTGCGTGCGTATGAAACTCATACGGAATGCGAACGTGGCTCACGAAAGACGAAATACTTGTAGCCAATATAGCCGGTCACCGCAACCAAAGCCGCACCAATTATTTGCGCAAAGAGGTACCATACGCCCAGCAACTCTACCAATGCATACACGAGGGTGGTATTAAGTGCGAGGTTTCCAAGAATAACGGCAAGGTAGCGGCCGATTTGTTTATGAATGCCGTCTGTTTGTTGGTTACGAAATGTCAGAAATTTATGTAGTGTAAATGATATTGCTAGAGAAAAAATGAATGAGAGTATAGATGCGTATAGGTAGTGCACATTCGCAAATTCCACTAAGAGAAAAAGTGCGATGACGTTGCATGCGGCAGCTGTGCCGCCGGAGAACACGTAACGCATCAGCCGAAACATGCGTACTCCGACGCGCGCCTCTAACCATTGATACAGTGTCTTAAGGGTATTCATGTAGCAGTATACTAATCCGTATGCTGAGGAAGCTCAAAGAGTGGTCGCGAACCGTCGCAAAGGAAGATGTGGTCGTGGCCCTATTTGGAGTCACTTTCTTTATTGGTGTTTGGTACGCGTTTCCGATGGTAAATACCATAAGCGATGTATGGGCGTTTGGAGGAGGAGTACTGCGTGCTATGGAAGCCCACACACTTCTCCCAGGAAGTGATGTCAATTACGGCACGATTTCATTCTATCAGAGCTATATACTCATGGCCGTTGCACTCGCCGTTGGGTTTCTGTTCAATGGATTAGATATTGAGGCACTGAAGTTATTTCTTATCCTCAACCCGTCATACAGCTTACTCGTACCCCGCATCGCGTCCGTGCTCGCGGCCGTCGCGCTTCTTTTTGTGGTGTATCGATTTTTAAAGACTCACGTATCATCCGCGTGGTGGCGTTTTGCGCTTCTTGTGCTGACCTTCGGAAACGTGCTCGCTATTCTTTTGACGCGTTCGGGCAAGATGTGGATGCTTTCAACTGCTCTCTGCATTGTGTCATTCATCTATCTGTATCGCGCGCTCAGAGAGGAGCGGGAACGGGGAGTCCCTGGGCGACTATCACTCATTTCGGTTGTTACCGCGTTCCTGGCAACAGCGAATTTCCCATTTGCGGCTGTCTTTTTGATTAACATCCCGATTATCTTTCTTTTCTTCTCACGCACCGCGAAATCGCTACAGCGACTTTTTCTTATTGTGAGCGGGGGGTTCGCGGTTTTTTTCGGGATTTTTGCACTCAACTTGCAAAACACGGTTGACCTCGTATGGACTTTTGTGAATCAATTTTTTAATGCATCTCTTCAGGCTATTTCAAATATTCAACCCACACTCACACCGCTTGAATCGTTTATCGTGAATGCACGACAGGCCATTGAAGCATTCCCACTCCTTCTTTTGGCGCTCATTCCGGTGCTTAGGGCACGAGTGCGCGACAAGACGCTCGCCATCCTTGCACTTACCTACATCGTGGTGTACATCGTGGCTGTTTCTGTTGTTTTCAGAATAGACCACGGCCTTGCGCTAAACGTTCGGCATATCTTTCCAATTGGCTTTTTCCTCATGTTTCTTATCGCAGCGTATCCTCCACCAGGGAAGCGAGTAGCGATTATTTTTGCGTCAGTCGGGCTAGCGCTCTATATCTACACTGCGGTACTGCTCTCCATCCCAACAACATACAATGCGGCCTCTGATTTTATTGTTTCAAAATATGGAGACAAAGAAATCCGTATTGATGAGAATATTTTTGAATTCACGCTCCCCATGAACAAGGCATCGTATACGTTTTTTGCGGATGCGCACTGCGGTTCCACGTGCCGGAACCTACGGACACTTAAAACAGATATCCCATTTCGTCCGCTCGTGGTAACGAATGAAACGGACAGTGCGGTATTGACCACACTGCCTCCCCCCGACCTGGTGATTACGGAGCGCGCTATCGCGGATTGCACGCCACTCGCAAGATTTGGTAATGACATCCCGGACGATGAAGTGTTTGATATTGATATCAACCTCGGCCGCTTGCTGATGCCGTCGTACTATAAACTGAGTCAACTTGGCAAAAACATTTACGTCTATGATACGGCTCTCTGTCCTTCTGCTCTGGAGGTCCCTCGCCCCTGAAACTTTCCTGGTTTGCGTTCGGTTAGATAGGCATTAGAATGCCCCAGATGAAGAAAGACGCGAAAGGGAAAAAGAAACGGGTTGTGGTCGCGGTTTCAGGCGGTTTTGATCCCATCCACATCGGCCACGTGCGGTACCTGACAGAAGCAAAAAAACTGGGGACGGAGCTTGTAGTTATTTTGAATAACGACAACTGGCTGAAGAAAAAAAAAGGCTTTGTCTTCATGCCCGAATCTGAGCGCATTGAAGTGTTGATGGGGATTAAGGCTGTTGATCGCGTCGTCGTTACCGGACACAAAACCAACGATCCTGATAGAAGTGTCTCTAAAGTACTCGCGAAAGTGAAACCAGATATTTTTGCAAACGGCGGCGACCGGAAAAGCGAAGTGGACATCCCTGAAACAACCGTGTGTAAAAAATACGGAATCAAAATGTTATTCGGTGTCGGCTCGGGCGGAAAGGTGCAATCTTCATCCTGGCTTACCAACAACATTGCGGCAAACGGTATTTTGGATGTTCGCCCGTGGGGGTACATGCACACCTACAAGAAGGATAAGCATTTTTGGATAAAGACGATTAATGTTTCTCCGGGCAGGCGCCTCTCGCTTCAAAAGCACGCGCATCGGGACGAGTTCTGGGTGTGCATTGAAGGTACGGTCATTGCCGAAATAGGAAAGAGAAAGAAGGTATTGAAACCAGGGGACTTTGTGACGTTTAAAAAAGGGGTAAGGCACAGGCTTTCTTCTGCAAACGGCGGCGCGATTGTTGAGGTGGCTCACGGAACGAACGTGCACGAAGAGGATATTATTCGTTTTGCAGATGATTTCGGAAGAAAATAGAAGCGGGGGCATAAGCAGCCGAGTACTGGTGGTACTATAGATGCACAATGAATTCTGATTCTTTCCTGCGGAACGCCGTTATCGTCCTCCTGTGCCTCGCGACTTTGATCCCGTTTATCGTAGCGAACTCATTCTTTTTTCCGTTCATTACGGGTAAGAACTTTGCGTTTCGGATTATTGTAGAGATTGCATTTGCGCTATGGCTGATACTGATGCTGAAAGATGTTTCGGCACGCCCGCGCTTCAAAGCGCTTCCGGTTCTCATGCTCGCATTCCTTGCATCGGCCGGTATTTCCGTACTTTTCGCAGTAAATCCTGAGAAAGCATTTTGGTCTAACTTTGAACGTATGGAAGGTTGGATTGGCCTCGCGCACTCAACCGCGTATTTCTTCCTGTTGTGGTCCGTGATGCAGACAGAGAAAGCGTGGAAGTGGTTTTGGAACACGTCCATTGTCGTCTCGGTCTTGATGAGCCTCTATGGTCTCTTGCAACTTTCTGGTACGCTCACGATCAATCAGGGCGGATTGCGTGTTGACGGGACATTCGGGAACGCGACCTATATGGCGGTCTATATGCTTTTCCACGCATTTGTCTCTGTGTACTACTTGGTAAAAACGTGGGCGAAGACATTTCTGATGCGTTATTTTTACCTGTTCGCTATTGCGCTTCAGGTGACAATGATTTTCTTTTCCGCCACTCGTGGCACCACGCTTGCACTCATCGGGGGCACGCTTCTCACTGGTATTTTGCTTCTGTTCCTTGGGAAAGGAAATGCTGAGATGAAAAAATGGGGAGCTGTGGCACTTGTTGCGACTGCAGTCGTAGTCGGAGGCTTCTTTGCGATAAAAGATACTCAGTTTGTCCAAAACGATGGCATCCTTACTCGACTTGCTTCCATCAACATTGCGCAAGGAGAAACACGTTTTGCGATTTGGGACATGGCCCTTCAGGGGGTTGCCGAGCGGCCGATTTTCGGATGGGGTCAGGAAGGATACAACTACATCTTTAATACCTACTTTAAACCATCATTACACTCACAGGAGCCGTGGTTTGATCGAGCCCATAACGCATTCGTAGACTGGCTCGTTGCGGGAGGTATTGTCGGACTCATTCTCTATGTGTCGCTGTACGTCGCTACCATGTGGGCAATTTGGAGGCCTGGCTCAGCGCTGACGAATTTTGAGCGAAGTATATTTACCGGACTTCTTGCCGCGTACGCATTCCACAACCTCTTCGTGTTTGATCATCTTTTGAGCTACGTCTTCTTTATGTCTACGCTCGCCTATATCTATTACCGATCGTATGCGGACGATGCGCCAGTTTCTGGCAGTCCAGTCTCGGGGAATCTCAACATGGTTATCGCACCCGCGATTATTCTTGTCATGTGCGCCGTATTCTATTTCGTCAACGTGCCTGGGATGGCAACGGCTTCAAACATCATTCAGGGTATCTCACCGCACGCGACTATCAATGAAAATTTGGAGTATTTCAAAAAAGCTCGCGCCGCAGGAGGTTTGGGAAGTCAGGAAAGTGCAGAGCAGTTGATTCAGTTTGCGGTGCAGGTTAAAAGTCTGAACGCGGGGGATGCAGCGTTTCAGCAAGAAGCGGCGCTCTACGCTGTTTCCGAAATGGAGAAAGAACTCCTAAAAGCGCCGAATGATGCGCGGCTCCATATGTTTCTCGGTTCGTTCTGGAGACAGATGGGTAATTACGAAGGCGCACTGGCATCACTCTTGAAGGCGCACGAACTCTCGCCAAATAAACAGCAAATCATATTTGAACTCGCGGTTCTTGAATTCAATCGTGGAAACGCTGCAGGTTCTCTTGAATGGTTTAAGAAAGCGTACGATATATATCCGTCATATGAAGATGCAGTTGCGTACTACGCATCCACTGCTATACGTGCGGGTGAGAATGCCCTCGCTGAAAAGCTGATGATGGAGAAGTGGGAGACGCTAACTCCTAACAATGAGTACATTCTTCAGGCGTATCTTGAAGTGAAAAATTTTGAAAGAGTGGTAGTTATAGTAAAGAATCGTGTTGACGCGAACCCCCAAAATGCCCAGCTTCATGTACAGCTCGCGGCGGCGTACCTAACTGCTGGAAACAGAGAGGCGGCGATAAACTCTATCCGTACCGCAATTTCTTTGGATGCCACGTTCAGGGAACAGGGCGAATTCTATATACAGGAGATTACCGCAGGTAGAAACCCTTAGACGCCCCGCAAGACTTGCAAAACCAGCCGTTTTTGCTATAATATGGAGGTGAGTGCTAACTAAAAGTGTTAGCTCGACAAAAATCTGCGTAAGCCCCCGCCTCGGCGGGGTTTTGCGTTTCTTAGCGTTAAAATTACCCATTGCTTCGTTGCGGTTCCGAACGACTCTTCTACACCGTAGAAGCACCTACGGTTTGAAGAGTCGTTTTTCCACGCCTCGCACTATATAATTTTTACAGCTAAAAAAGTTGTTCGAAACCGTAGATAGGCGTACAGTAGTAGAGTTGTCTGCGCCATGCGGCCGACGACTGCACTCACAAAGATTTTTGCTTGGAGCTCGCACCCGTCGGTCGCATGGCGCAGGTAACCCCCTCTTCCCCCGCACACTAACTTTCGTCTGCCTACATGTTTTATGTGTATGTGCTGAAAAGTGTTCGAGATGGTGATTTATATGTAGGCGTTACCAGTGATTTGCGTCGGAGACTTCGCGAGCATCAGGAAAAAAAGTCACGTTCAACCAGTCCTCGCGCGCCGTTTATACTTTGTTACTATGAAGCGTATCGTAGCCACGATGACGCACGCCATCGTGAAGATGCGCTTAAGCTACGAGGACAAGCGCGAAAGCACCTTATGACGAGAATTTCGCGAAGTCTCAAAGACGAAAGTTAGTGTGCGGGCTCCGTATGAAAATAGAAGAAAACGTACCATTAAGCTCTTTGACTACATTCCGCACGGGTGGCCCCGCGCGGTTTTTGATTAGTGTTGAAAAAAAAGAAGAATTACCACAGGCTGTCGCATTTTCGCGAGAGCAGAATCTTCCGCTCGTGCCGATTGGTCATGGTTCAAACATGCTTCCGCCAGATGACGGTCTTCCCGTGGCGCTCTTGAAATATCTTCCGAACTCAATTTCCGAAACGGAAAAAGAC
Organism: Patescibacteria group bacterium; assembly: GCA_019752595.1. GTDB lineage: Bacteria > Patescibacteriota > Minisyncoccia > Phycocordibacterales > Phycocordibacteraceae > Phycocordibacter. The sequence continues at coordinate 5,300 of JAIELV010000003.1, read as the reverse complement.
GGAAAGACATTCGTTATCGCTGAGGCAGGTGCAGTGTGGGACGCGCTCGTGTCATATGCAGTCTCGCGCGGTTTGTGGGGAATAGAAAACCTTGCGTCAATTCCTGGAACGACAGGCGCTGCAGTTGTACAAAATATTGGCGCCTACGGTGCGGTTATCGGTGACACGCTTCATTCAGTTGAGGTATTCGATACGCATGAAGAAAAATTTCGCACATTCTCGCGCGAGGAATGCGAATTCGGGTATCGAACAAGTATTTTTAAAACTAATGCCGATCGGTACGTTATTGTTTCCGTCATGCTCGCACTCTCCTCGAAAGGTATGCCGAATTTGCAGTATCGCGACCTCACCGTTTATTTTGAAAAAAAACCAATTGAACCCACCCTCGTGCGTGTGCGTGATGCAGTCGCGGAAATACGCACATCAAAATTCCCGCCGCTTGATACATACGGAACCGCAGGCTCGTTCTTCCTTAATCCTATTTTCACAGCGACGAGCGTGAAAGCGATACGTGAGAAATATCCCATGATGCCCGTGTATGAATTACCTGAAGGAGGTGTGAAAGTTCCCCTCGCGTGGATTTTTGATCAAATTCTTCACGCAAAGGGACGTCGAGAAGGGGGGGCGTTTATTTGGGAGAAACAACCTTTGGTTATTGCAGGAGAGAAAAACGCTACGACACGTGATGTACTCGTCTTAGCAGAAGGAATTGTAAAAGATTTTTTTGCAGAGACGGGAATTAAAATTTCTCCCGAAGTTCGTGTGTTTGGAAAAGATAAAGAAAAATTTTCCTAATTTTTTATTTTTAAAATATTTTTACATTCATTTGTTATCCACAGGCATTGATTTTTATTCTTGAATACAAACAAAGCTCTATATACTGAATATAAGCTTGTATTGAGACGCGGAGTAATGTTTGCACAACGCATTACTTCGGTCGGGCGTCGAACAAGAGATACAAGTCGCAAATCTCAAAAACTATTATGGCAAAGAAAAAAGCGGCAAAGAAAGCAAAGAAAAGCGCAAAGCGCCGAAAATAAGAAGAAACCCCGGTAAGCCGGGGTTTTTCTTTCCGACATCGCTCGTTCGGAAATATGAAAGTACACTTTCTATTTCCCTCACTCGCTTGTCGGTAATTTAAAAACCCGAGGAAACTCGGGTTTTTAATTCCTTAAAACGCCCTAACAAGAGGGCGTTTTTTCGTTATTTGTTCCGTGGTACGATTATCGACCACCATGTTCGATCTCAATAAAATTTTTCAAGGCCAAAGCCCGCTCTTAAAAGAGGCTCAAAACATCGTTCCCAAAATTAACGCTCTGGAGAGTGCCTACCAAGCGAAGAGCGATGAAGAGCTTCGGGCAGTCACTGAAGCCTTGCGTGTACGCCTAACAGAAGGGGAAACGCTCGAACAGCTTCTGCCAGATGCGTTTGCTGCTACTCGCGAAGCCTCCAGGAGAACTTTGAATGAGCGTCATTACGACGTACAGCTTATCGGCGGGTATGTGCTCCATAACCATTCAATTGCGGAAATGCGCACAGGGGAGGGGAAGACCTTGGTTGCCACATTGCCTGCGTATTTGAACGCACTCACGGGTAAAGGTGTGCACGTGGTGACCGTGAACGATTACCTTGCTCGTCGTGACGCTGCATGGATGGGGCAGGTGTATTCCGCTTTAGGTCTCACCGTTGGCGTCATCAATCACGACTCTTCATATATATATGACCCGTCACACAGCGAGAAGGATGCAGAGCGTGATGAGGTCGGCTCTTTCAAGGTTGTATATGAATTTCTTCGTCCCGTTTCAAGAAAAGAAGCGTATGCGACCGACATAACCTACGGCACGAACAACGAGTATGGATTCGATTATTTGAGAGATAACCTTGAGTATGACCCCGCTAATATTCGCCAGCGGAATCATTATTTTGCTATTGTCGACGAAGTAGACTCTATTCTTATCGACGAAGCGCGTACCCCGTTGATTATTTCAGGTCCCGCGCGCGACGCAGGCGAGTTGTATAAAACGTTTGCTATTATTGCTCGCTCCTTGAAAGCAGGGGACGATTATACCGTTGATGAAAAATTACGCGCAGTCATTATTAGCGATTCAGGGGTTGAGAAAGCCGAGAAAGCGCTGGGGCTTGATAACTTGTACGCTGAAGGCGGAACAAAGTACGCCCACCACTTGGAATCGGCGGTGAAAGCGCAAGCAATCTATATAAAGGATAAGGATTACGTCGTAAAAGACGGGAATATTGTTATTGTCGACGAGTTCACGGGTCGCTTACAGCCAGGAAGACGTTGGTCTGAAGGATTGCATCAGGCAATTGAGGCAAAAGAAGGTGTTTCTGTGCAAAAGGAGAGCCAAACGTATGCGTCGGTAACGTTCCAAAACTACTTCCGTATGTACGAGAAAGTAGCTGGAATGACTGGTACGGGGGCTACAAGCGCGGAGGAGTTTCGCTCGGTGTACGACTTAGATGTGGTGGTCATCCCGACGCACCGCGCAATAGCTCGAAAGGACTCACATGACCTCATATTCCAATCTGAAGCAGGGAAGTTTAAGGCGATTGTAAAGGCAGTAAAGGAGCGTCACGAGAAGAAACAGCCCGTACTTATTGGTACAACCTCAATTGAGGTGAACGAACGTTTGGCATCTGCGCTTCGTTCTGCGGGAATACCACATCAAATGTTGAATGCAAAGAATCATGAGCGAGAAGGAGAAATCATCGCACAAGCAGGCATTAAGGGTGGGGTGACTGTTGCTACCAACATGGCTGGCCGCGGTGTCGACATTAAGCTCGGCGGTAATCCCTCAACACTTGAAGCGTATGAAGAAGTAAAAGCGCTTGGTGGTTTGTATGTTATCGGAACCGAAAGGCACGATGCACGAAGAATAGACAATCAGTTACGGGGAAGAGCAGGGCGACAAGGAGATCCTGGCGAGACTCAATTTTTCGTTTCACTTGAAGATAAACTGATGCGCATCTTTGCGTCTGACACTGTAAAGAACATGATGGGGAGTTTAGGAATTCCTGAAGATGAACCCATACAGTCGGGGATAGTAACGCGCACATTAGAATCCGCCCAGGAAAAAATAGAAGGAGTAAACTTCGACTCAAGAAAACACGTGCTCGGATTCGACGATGTCTTAAACCATCAGCGAACACTCATCTACGGAAAACGACGAGCGATTTTAGTAGGCACTCCAGAAGAAATTGAAACGCTTGCACGTGAGCACCTTAGAACAGCAGGGAAGGAGGAAGAGGCATATCAAGCAAAGAAAGTGGAGCTTGGAGATTCATTTATCCATGTCCTTCGAAATACGCTACTTCAGACATATGACATGTTTTGGATAGAGCACTTGGAAACGATGGAGCATTTGCGTGGCAGTGTAAACTTGCGCTCATACGGCGGCAGAGATCCATTCATTGAATACAGAAGAGAAGGGTTACGGCTGTTCCGAGATCTTGAAAATGGTCTTTCAGCTACCATTGCTGAGCAAATTGAAAAGCTTGGCGCCCCTCAAGTTTCCGCACAATCGGTTCCGCGTATTGTTGTTTCTGCACTTGAGCCTGGAAAAGATAAGATTGGTCGCAATGATCATGTAACCATAACGAACGGTAAAGAAACTAAAGAGATGAAATACAAAAAAGCAGAACCCCTTTTGACGCAGGGGTGGAAGATAGTTGAAAGCAAATAAGTGTTACCATGAATGAGTACGTATGAATCTCATTCTTAAATTCTTAGCGACCGTAGGAGCTCTTTTTCTCTCAGCGTATCTCATTCCTGGTTTCACTGTAGAAAGTTTTTATACTGCCTCAATCGTTGCGCTTTTACTCGGCGTTCTAAACATCACACTCAAACCGATTCTCGTGCTCTTGACATTGCCCTTGAATATCATCACGCTAGGTCTTTTCACTTTTGTCATAAATGCAGGCTTGATACTCGGTATCGCTTCTTTTGTCGAAGGTTTTGATGTCTCTGGTTTTGTCCCTGCGCTCCTCGGCGGATTAGTTATTGCAATTGTTGGTTGGGTTGTCGATAGAATTGTAAAATAGCTCACCGACATAGCTAGCTATAAAAGCCTTATTTTTCAATCTCGTTTATCCGAGATTCTTTTTTTGATAAGTCAGTGAGACCAAACGGCCTCTAATCATTTTGTGAACTAAGAATCATCTTTAGAGTTAAGGGTAGTTTCAGTTTTTAATTTTTTAGTTGAGCGCGCGCGTATACATTTCATACACAGTTCGACTTTTTAAAGGTAGGGTGAGTTTCAACATCGCTTTGTAAAATATAGCTATGTTCGGAATCTGCCTATGAGTGAGCCACGACTTTTTGAGGAACATCCTGGGAAAGAATTTATCACTACAAGCGACGCAGCTCGCCTTGCTTCCGTCAGTCAGACACATATAGGCCGTATTTGTAGGGGGGGTGAGATTGTCTGTATCCGAGTCGGCAGGGAGTGGTTTGTTGAGAAGGAATCTCTTTCCGACTACCTTGTCCGACTTGCCGAAAAGAAGCGTGAATTGGCTCAGAAAATCAGCGACCAGCGCAAGAAGGATTACCAGACCGCACTCTCACAAAAACCGCTTCCGTTGCCGATTGTTCCTCCCACAGATATGCCGACTTTCGAGTCGGTCACCGCGCATTCGAACAGAAAATTCTCGATGCCTGTTCTTGCGCCGTTTGCGGTCGCCTTGTTTCTTATGGTTTCTGCCTTTAGTTTTGCAAGTACGTATGTACCCACTGCTGAACTTTTTTCTTCAGCACAAAAAATATTTACATCAGAAACTCGCACCGCAACTGCTTTGAACGCCACAGACTCACTTTCGACTTCTGTGAGAAACACCACCACCAACTTCTCTCAAGGCATCCCCTGGTACGAACGCGCATGGCGCTTCATCACGTCACTGTTTGTTCGTGATGCGGTTGTGGTGGTCACACCACCAGTGAAGGTGCAACCAGTGGTTGTCACTCCTGTTGCAACCACCACCACTGTTGTTGTTCGTGAACCAGTGCGTGTTGTGCAACAACCAGCACCAACCACTGTCATCGAAAACATCACGAGAAGCGTGATTCTCTCAGGAGTCTCGCAAACTGAACTTGCGAACGCACTCACGAATCTTGAAAACAAACTCCGCACCTCTTTCTCTTCAACTCTCTCGGGCATCACCCAGGTGGTTGGCAACCCAACGCCGTACTATCCTGCACCTTCCTTCGGTGGTATCGCAAACACCATCGCACTCTTGAACAACATTGATAAACTCGCGAATGTTGAAATCACAGGAGGCAGTATCAC